>CAZNNK010000890.1:0-3168 GCA_964574085.1 uncultured Coleofasciculus sp. | reverse complement strand
GTCGTACTCACCGGAGACGCTGAGGCGATCGCATCAACCATTAAAACCTTACTCGCCTCCGCCCTAACCCCTACAGCCGCCGACGTACTTTCCTCTGGATTGGTGAAACAATTGGATCTCGGTCAAGGGATGGGCTTAATGGTACGCTTCCAAAGCGTCACTGACAGTGTACAGGAGCAGTCTGCCCGTTTGCTAGAGGTAGGGCAGCAGTTGGGATTACAAGGTACGCTTTATCAAGATAACGATGAAGCAAGTCTATGGCAATCATTGCCAGAACAAATCTGGGAAATCTCCCCATCTACCGCGATTACTTGCAAAATAGGAGTAGTACCAACAGCAGCAGTCATGACCTTAACTGTACTCGATAGGCTAACCTCTGGAAGGGGATTGGGGTTGATTCATGCCGGAAGTGGCTTGGGAAAAGTGCGGCTTGACCCGGAAACGGTGACACCGGAGATAATTTTAAAGATACGAGAACATTGCCAATCTCACAGCGGCTTTTTGACAGTATTAGAGGCTCCAATTAGTGTGAAGCAACAGCTTGATGTTTGGGGATACAGTGGCAACGCTTTAGATATTATGCGTCAAATTAAACAGAAGTTTGATCCGAAAATGCTTTTAAGTCCTAATCGATTTGTGGGGGATATTTAAAAGGCAGAGGGCAGAGGGCAGAGGGCAGAAGGCAGAAGGCAGAAGGTAGAGGGTAAAGAGTAAGGGGGTAAGGGAGAAGTAAAGGATAACTGTTTAGACGAACATGATATTAATTCATAACTCGGTCGGGGCGGGTTTAGTTACATTTGGGTAAAGTAAGAAACGATAATAGTAAAACCCGCCCCGAAAAACTCACAATTTATTAATTTCTGCACATCTACCTCAAATAAAACAATATGCAAACGGATTTTAAATTTCCTACACCCGATTCGGTCAAAGAAAGCGCAGCAACAACACCGTTAGAAACGGAACAAAAGGAGTCTCAAGTCCCTGGTTTTGATCCTAAAAATCCGCCCAAACAAGACTTAATCGATACTTGCGTTCACTGCGGATTTTGCCTCGCCACTTGCCCTAGTTATCGAGTGATTGGCAAGGAAATGGATTCGCCGAGGGGACGGATTTATTTGATGGATGCGATTAACAAGGGTGAAGCACCATTAGCCGAGGCGACAACACAACATTTTGATTCCTGTTTAGGCTGTTTGGCTTGTGTGACGACCTGTCCCTCTGGGGTACAATATGATAAGTTAATTTCCGCCACACGGCATCAGGTTGAACGAAATCAGCCTCGGAGTTTAGCGGATCGGATTGTTAGAGCGTTAATTTTTAATCTGTTTCCTTATCCGGGACGCCTGCGCCCCTTCCTTGCGCCACTTTATTTGTATCAAAAATTAGGATTACAAAAGCTGGTTCGGTCTACAGGATTATTAAAGCAAATAGTCCCCCGTTTAGCGGCAATGGATTCAATTTTACCGCAAATTACGTTAAAGTCCTTCCAGAATAACTTCCCCGATGTGATTCCGGCGCAAGGGGAAAAGCGATATCGAGTCGGTGTGATTTTGGGGTGTGTACAGCGGCTATTTTTCTCCCCCGTTAATGAAGCAACCGTGCGAGTATTAACGGCGAATGGCTGTGAAGTGGTGATTCCCAAAAGTCAAGGGTGTTGTGCTGCATTACCCGAACATCAGGGACAAACGGAACAAGCCCAAGCCTTGGCGCGACAGATGATTGATAGTTTTGAGGGGACGGATGTTGATTATGTGATTATTAATGCCGCCGGCTGTGGTCATACGTTGAAGGAATATGGGCATATCTTAGAAGATGATCCAATCTATCGTCAGAAAGCGCAAGAGTTTGCAGCGAAGGTGAGAGACGTGCAGCAATTTTTGGCAGAGGTAGGATTGACGGCAAAGTTGTCACCATTAACTGATAAGCCCTTGACAATGGTGTATCAAGATGCTTGTCATTTGTTACATGGACAAAAGATTTCCGTACAACCGCGTCAGTTATTGCGGGAAATTCCGGGAGTAACATTACGCGAACCCATCGATGCGGCGCTGTGTTGTGGGAGTGCGGGGGTTTATAATATGCTGCAACCGGAAATAGCCGATGAGTTGGGACAGCAAAAGGTTGAGAATTTGTTGAATACAGGGGCGGAGTTAATTGCGTCACCCAATCCGGGATGTTCACTGCAAATTAAGAAGCATTTAAACTTGCAGGAGAAAGAGATATCCTTGATGCATCCGATGGAGTTGTTAGATTATTCCATTCGTGGGAAAAAGATAGAGATTGGGGATTAGGGAATTGATGTAGGGGCGCACCGACGTGCGCCCTTTCATATTATGTCCGGTGGAATACTTACACTATCGGTAGAGACAAGGCAGAAGGCAGGAGGCAGAGGGCAGAAGGGAAGGAGGAAGGTTGCAAGGCACAAGGGAATAATGACTGACGAGAAGGACATGATATAACAGATCAGTTGATTCGCTTGCGCCCCCGGCTGGCGTCTCTATAACTAATCCCGATCGCACCTCCTCGCCCTCAGCTTCTTCAAGTCAAGCGTATTCGTGTAATGATTGACCCACCACTTGAACTCCCACACCAACCAGTAATCATCCAACTGACGAAACTGATTCAGACAACGGCGGGGTAATTCCCGATCGCTCTCAATCTCCGACCTAACAGAACCGTCTGGACTTAACACCTTCCAGTCAATCGACCATTCCCCATCTGCTAGGTGCTTCTCAAACTGCACCCGCCACGTTTTCCCGCGCCAGTCTTTAATCTCCAATTCCTTCATGGCTGCTCTCCTGTCAGAAACCAGTGAAGCCAGCCACTTCTGACTCTCAACCAATTGCCCGAACTGGATGATTTGATTCGTAAATCCAAATGTGGACCAGTCGAACCGCCGCTGTTCCCTGTCCATGCGATCGCTCTTTTTCTCTTGACTTTAATCTTTTGTCCTGGCTCAACCAAACACCGGGACAAGTGCAGCAGTTTAAACTGGAGTGTGGGGAATTCTTCCGACGTAAACGTAGCGTACAAGCCAGCTTTATCGCCTCGTGAACACTCAACCCAACCATCAGCGATCGCATACAGAGGAGTTCCCGCTGGCGTAGCTAAATCAACCCCCTGGTGATATTGACGTTTTCCTGAGATGGGGTGAATCCTCCAGCCACG
>CAZNNK010000889.1:0-3170 GCA_964574085.1 uncultured Coleofasciculus sp. | reverse complement strand
TCCCCCATCTCCCCCATCTCCCCCATCTCCCTCATCTCCCCCATCTCCCTCATCTTCCCCATCTTCCCCAGCTTCCCCAGCTTCCCCAGCTTTCCCAGCTCCTGATAACTGATAACTGCTCACTGATAACTGATAACTCCCCCATCTCCCAGCGCTTTGATAGAAGGGGATTATCGCTTTGATTGTCAAATTGTCTAATTGCTTTGTTTGAACTTTACCCTCAACCCATTACACTATACACTAAGCTTAGAAAACTTAAAAAAATTAATCGTGTAAGTAAAAATACCTGTTTATCAGGGTCTCTTCAGGTTCAATACCACTGAAGAGGAAATTTGTATACCCCCACGAGGTCATGCTGATGACTCAGTTTTTCCTTGACTCTGCCTGGTTAATTCCTTGCTATCCCCTATTAGGTGCAATTTTAGCCATCCCTTGGTCTCCGGCGATTATCAATCGTACCGGACCCAGACCCGCTGGCTATCTTAATCTCTTGATGACCTTCATCGCTTTTTGGCATGGGTTGTTGGCATTACTCGCCATCTGGAATCAACCTGCCCAATCGGTGGTGATTCCCTGGCTACAGGTGGTTGATTTGGATTTATCCATTCCCGTAGAAATGTCGGCGGTTACGATTGGGGCGACGATGGTGATCACTGGGTTGAATTTCCTCGCCCAAATCCATGCTATTGGTTACCTAGAAACCGATTGGGGATGGGCGCGGTTCTATTCGTTGCTGGCATTGTTTGAAGCGGGAATGTGCGGCTTGGTTCTGTGCAATTCCTTGTTTTTCAGTTACATTATCCTGGAAATTCTTACTCTGGGAACCTATCTTTTGGTTGGATTTTGGTTTAATCAATCCTTGGTGGTAACCGGGGCGAGAGATGCATTTCTAACCAAACGGGTGGGCGATTTAGTCCTATTAATGGGGGTCATTGGTATCTATCCCCTATCCAAAACCTGGAATTTTTCGGAATTGGCAGACTGGGCAAGTACGGTTAATCTTGATCCGAAAGTCGCTGCATTGGTTGGTTTAGCATTACTGGCTGGTCCAATGGGTAAATGCGCTCAAGTTCCCCTGCATTTATGGTTAGATGAAGCCATGGAAGGACCGATTCCTAGCACCATTTTACGGAATGCGGTGGTGGTCTGTACGGGGGCGTGGGTGTTGATTAAATTGCAACCTGTTATCGCCATATCTCCCGTTGCGATATCTGCCACAATTTTGATTGGTGCTGTTACCGCCGTGGGTGGTACGATGGTCGCGATCGCACAGGTTGATATTAAGCGTACTCTATCCTATCTGGTCAGCGCTTATTTGGGATTGGTGTTTATCGCCGTGGGTACGGGACAAATCCAAACCGCCCTGTTGTTATTGTTGACCTACGCCGCCGCCATGGGGTTATTGGTGATGAGTACGGGGACGGTTATTTGGAACAGTATTACTCAGGATGTGACGCAATTGGGCGGATTATGGGCGAAGCGCCCTGCTTGTGGCTTGTCTTACCTGGTGGGGGCGGCTGGATTGATTGCGGTTCCCCCTCTGGGCGGATTTTGGGCGTTTTTACAGTTGGGGGATTCTCTGTTTACCAGTCACCCGAAATTATTTGCCCTGGTGTTGGTGGTGAATGCGTTAGCGGCGTTTAGCCTCTTGCGGGTTTTCGGGTTAGTCTTCGGTGGACAAGCTAAACAAATGGCACAGCGATCGCCTGAAGCACATTGGCCCATGGTCTTCCCTATGATACTGCTGATGGGGTTTACCTTGCACGTTCCTTTACTGTTAGCCACCTGGAATCTGTTACCAGAATGGGTAAGCGTGAATCCGACGGTGGCGGCTTCGCTGATGTTATCGAGTGCGATTGGTGGCGGTGCAGCCGCATATCTGTATCTGAGTAGCCAGGTGGAAAAGCCGATTCGATTTGGTTCAAAGGCGCTGCAAGACTTTTTTGCCTACGATTTATATACCCAAAAGTTATATCGGGGAACCGTGGTGTTTCTGGTGGATTTGATCTCGAGAACCATTTCTTGGGTTGACCGCTATATCGTGGATGGTTTGGCTAATTTAGTCGCCTTTATGACGATGTTTAGTGGGCAAAGCTTGAAGTATAATGTTTCAGGTCAAACCCAGTTTTATGCGTTGACAATTTTGTTGGGGGTGGCGTTGTTTGGTTTTCTGTTAAGTTTGCCGATTCTGTCGCGTATTTCGCTGATTGTTGGCGGATAGTTGATGGTTGGTCGCGCAAGTTTTGTTTTTTTAACGCAGAGGTACGCAGAGGTTAACGCAGAGGTACGCAGAGGGGTTAAGTGAAGTGGTGGAGGAATGGATGTGTTCACTGTTTACATGGATGTTAAATGTAGAGGTGTGCCATAGGGCGTTTTGAGGTTTGAGGGTTTCGGGGCGGGTTGAACTTAGATTGATAAATTAGATTGATAAACTTGCCCCATTAAGTGGAAGCGTTTTTAGTTGGAATTTTTGACGGGCTTATGCTGAGTACGCTGATTGGGTTACCTGTTGTTGGTGCGATTATTATCGGGTTTTTGCCGGGAAAGGTGGCAAAAAATCGACTCCGGGCGATTGCTTTGGCGGTGGCGACGGCGATTGTTCTGGTGACGTTGTGGTTAGCTACGCAGTTTGATATCACCTATTCCGGGTGGCAGTTTCAAGAGGAGTTAACCTGGATTCCGCAATTGGGGTTATCTTACAAGTTAGGCACGGATGGTTTATCGTTTCCGTTGCTGGCGTTGGGGAGTTTGTTGAACTGGGTGGTTATTTTTAGTAGCCGCATTGATGTGGAACGGCTTCGCCTTAAATATGCCCTGATTTTGTTGGTGAATGCAGGGGTTACTGGGGCGTTTCTGGCACAGAATTTGTTGCTGTTTGTCCTGTTTTATGAATTGGTATTGATTCCCTTGTACCTGTTAATTGCAATTTGGGGAGGAAGCAAGCGGGAATATGCAGCGATGAAGTTTCTCATGTATACCGCTGTGTCCGGAATTCTGATTTTGGCGGCATTTTTGGGAATGACATGGCTGAGTAATTCGACTAGCTTTAATTATGAGGCGATTCAAACTCAAGGGTTATCGTTAACCACTCAGTTGATTCTGCTAAGCATTCTATTGGTGGGATTTGGGATTAAAATTCCCCTGGTTCCCTTACATACTTGGTTACCCGA
>CAZNNK010000888.1:0-3173 GCA_964574085.1 uncultured Coleofasciculus sp. | reverse complement strand
GCTTTTAAGGAGCTTGTTAACTGGTTAGTATTTGAAGCCGCGCTGCACTAGGACAGCCCAGGGATCAGGTTCGATGAGCCAACCCTAACTCTATTGTGATTTCCATCACTGACAAAGGGTGGATGTTACTTGAATTTGTCCAAATTTAGCTGTTTTCGCCAGATAACCTAGGGATTTGTTAATTTCATTTTCCCTAACGCCTAAATATGTTAAATAATTTAGACTATCAAATAGCCAAATAATATCCAGTAGCGATTTAAAGAAGATTACGGCGGTATGCATATCAGTGAAATTACCCATCCGAACCAGCTACACGGTTTGTCGATCCGGCAACTGGAGGAAATTGCTCGTCAAATTCGGGAACGGCATCTGCAAACGGTAGCCAAAAGCGGTGGTCATTTAGGTCCAGGGTTAGGGGTTGTCGAACTGACGCTGGGATTATATCAGACACTCGACTTGGATCGGGATAAGGTGATTTGGGATGTCGGTCACCAAGCCTATCCCCATAAAATGATTACGGGACGCTATGATCGCTTCCACACCCTACGCCAAAAAGATGGGGTGGCGGGTTACCTCAAGCGGTGTGAGAATAAGTTTGATCACTTTGGTGCGGGTCATGCGTCTACCAGCATTTCAGCCGCCCTAGGGATGGCGCTGGCGCGAGATCGCAAGGGGGAAAACTTCAAGACAGTAGCGGTGATTGGTGATGGTGCCTTAACCGGGGGTATGGCATTAGAAGCGATTAACCATGCTGGACATTTACCCCATACCCGGCTGTTGGTGGTACTGAATGATAATGAAATGTCCATTTCGCCCAACGTGGGCGCGATTTCCCGGTCTCTGAACCGGGTGCGCCTGAGTAAGCCGATGCAGTTCCTGGCGGATAATTTAGAGGAACAGTTCAAGCATTTTCCCTTGTTTGGGGAATCCTTGACTCCCGAATTGCAGCGGGTGAAAGAAGGGATGAAACGGTTAGCTGTACCCAAAGTTGGGGCGGTGTTGGAAGAACTGGGCTTCACCTACATGGGACCGGTAGATGGTCATAACTTAGAAGACTTGATTACCACGTTCAAATCGGCACATACGTATGAAGGTCCCGTCTTGGTGCATGTGGTGACAACCAAAGGAAAAGGGTACGCGATCGCAGAACAAGATCAAGTCGGCTATCATGCCCAAAGTCCCTTTGATTTAGCCACGGGGAAAGCCATTCCCTCCAACAAACCTAAACCTCCTGGCTATTCCAAAGTCTTTGCCCACACCTTAGTCAAATTAGCCGAAAACAATCCCAAAATTATCGGCATTACCGCAGCTATGGCGACGGGAACCGGGTTGACTAAACTCCAGGAAAAACTGCCCAAACAATACATCGATGTGGGAATTGCCGAACAGCACGCCGTTACCCTAGCCGCAGGGTTGGCTTGCGAAGGAATGCGACCTGTAGCCGCAATTTACTCGACGTTCCTGCAACGGGCGTATGACCAGATTATTCACGATGTCTGCATCCAAAACCTACCCGTGTTCTTCTGCTTAGATCGCGCCGGGATTGTTGGTGCTGATGGTCCGACGCACCAAGGGATGTATGATATTGCCTACCTGCGCTGCATTCCCAATATGGTGGTTATGGCACCCAAGGATGAAGCGGAACTGCAACGGATGCTGGTAACGGGTGTGAATTACACCGATGGACCGATTGCCATGCGGTATCCACGGGGGAATGGATATGGCGTTCCCTTAATGGAGGAAGGATGGGAAGGATTACCCATCGGTAAAGGCGAAATTCTCCGCAATGGCGATGATATCCTGCTGATTGGCTATGGTTCCATGGTGTATCCCGCCTTGCAAACGGCAGAGATTTTGAGCGAACACGGAATTGAAGCCACTGTGGTTAATGCCCGTTTTGTCAAGCCTTTGGATACGGAGTTGATTTTACCCCTAGCCCAGCGCATTGGTAAGGTTGTCACGTTAGAAGAAGGATGCTTGATGGGCGGTTTTGGGTCAGCCGTGACGGAAGCGTTATCGGACAATAATGTTTTGGTACCTGTGAAGCGGTTTGGTGTCCCGGATAAGTTAGTCGATCATGCTAAACCCGATCAGTCAAAAGCCGATTTAGGGTTAACGCCGTCCCAAATGGCGGAACAAGTGCGCGAAGCGTTCTTTAACAAACAGCCGTCGGTGGTGAGTTAATTTCCAACGACAAGATTGTAGAGGCGTTTGCGATAACGTCTCTACAATGATACTCGCTGTTCTTGGACTAAGGTTAAACTGACCCAAGAGGCGCGATCGCTATAGCGGCGAATCAGTCGCTGGCGTAGGTTGGGTTCGACTAACCAACCGACTTCTAAGACGAAACTGTGACCGGATTTAATCGTTAATGGACAGTTCGATGAGGCGCCATCGGGGAGGAGTACCACCTGAACGGGTAATCCACCGTCCTGAAAATGAAGAATCGATCCATCAATCCTCGCACTAGAGGTTAGGGTGCGGACGGATTCACCGACGCCAAAGGTTAGCTGTTGAACGAGGCGGTTACTATCTGGGCGTTCAATCGTGAGTTTAGTGGAATAGGTATCTGGCGATCGCAAGTCGGGATAGAGGGTGATGGCTTCACCGTGCCATTCTCCCAATAATTGATCAACCGTTAGGGGAGGACGTTCTGGGGTATCGGTTCCGGCGCGTTTTTCCCGAATTAAGGTTAACTGAGACAGTTGAGCATCTTTATCGTAGAGTTGCACTAACCGTAGGCGGCGATTTCCGGCAATTAAGCCCAATTCAGCCCCAAATTCGGAAAAAGGACCCCACTGCATTGAGCCTTGAGAAAATGCTCCGGTCTCAAAAAATAGCACACTTCTGGCTAAGGTACTGTATTCTAAGACCGTTTCCTCGACAGCGCGATCGGGGGGATAACGGCGAATCACCTGGCGCACCGTTTTATTTTGATTGAGTCCCTCCAAGCTGACAACCGTCGGCGTATCCGTCAACGGTTCTCCTTGCGGCGAGAAGCGGTTAAACGAACCTTGCCATTCGCCTAAATTTTGTAGTAAACAGTCCCATTGCGATCGCATTGTTTTTCCTGTTCCCTGTTATTATGATGTCCGGACCCATCACCCATAATAAAAATGTAAGCTGTTCGGCATTTAAATTGGGATACCTCAATCGCTCAAAGGCAACAGGCA
>CAZNNK010000887.1:0-3177 GCA_964574085.1 uncultured Coleofasciculus sp. | reverse complement strand
CTTCCCCTGCTTCCCCTGCTTCCCCTGCTTCCCCCTACTCTGTCTTAATCCGAATGCCTTTCGCCTTGGGTGCGTAAGCGCACGGAATCCGCATGAGAAGGTAATCCTTCGGCTTTTGCCAACACCTGAATCGCTCCTGCCATTTTATTTAGGGCGGTTGAGGAATATTGAATCAGACTGGAGTGTTTCACAAACGTTTCCACACCTAACGCCGAAGCGTAGCGGGCTGCACCGGAGGTGGGTAAGGTGTGGTTGGGTCCGGCGATATAGTCCCCCACGGCTTCTGGGGTGGAGGTTCCCAAGAAGATGGCACCCGCATGGCGGATTTGGTCGAGTAAGTCCCAGGGTTCGGTAATTTCTAATTCTAGGTGTTCAGGGGCAAATTCATTAGACAGTTCGGCGGCTGTTTCCAGGGAATCGACGACAATAATTAAGCCGTAGTGCGCGATCGCTTTTTCGGTGAGTTCGCGTCGGGGATGATCCTGAAGTTGGTGTTTGACTTCGGCTTGGACGTTTTTTGCCAATGTCGAGTCCGTCGTGATCAGAATTGCTGCCGCTAGGGGGTCATGTTCTGCCTGTGCTAATAAATCGGCAGCCACATAAACAGGATTGGCGTGACTATCGGCAATAATTAGCACCTCTGATGGACCGGCGAGGGAGTCGATGCCCACGGTTCCGTAGATGAGTTTCTTGGCCAAGGTGACGTAGATATTCCCTGGACCCGTAATCACATCTACCTTGGGAATGGTTTCGGTGCCATAAGCTAATGCCGCGATCGCTTGGGCACCGCCGACGCGGTAAATGTTGCTCACCCCCGCTTCTTGGGCGGCGACGAGGACGGCGGGATTAATCTTTTTCTCCCAGCCCGGCGGTGTGACCATCACGACTTGAGGCACCTTTGCTACTTTCGCCGGAATCGCATTCATTAACACCGTACTCGGATACGCGGCTCGACCGCCAGGAACATAGAGTCCGGCTCGATCCACTGGTGTGTAGCGTTTACCCAGAACCACCTCATCATCGCCAAACTGCACCCAAGATTTGGGGACACGTTGTCGATGAAAGGCTTCAATCTGCCGTGCTGCCAACTGAATCGCATCCAGGAGTTCCTTGGATACTTGCTGGTAGGCAGCATCCAGTTCTGAGCCACTGACACGCAGTTGGTCAGGGGTTAGACGTTGATGGTCAAATTCTTCGGTATAGTGCAAGAGGGCTTTATCCCCTTGGCGTTTTACCGTCTGCAAGACTTCTCGCACCGTCGCCTCTTTGTGCATGATTCCATCGTGGGAGGTGCGATCGCAGATCCGCCGCAGTTCATTTGTTGCCTCAGCCTGCTGAGTGATTATTCGCAGCATGGAGTCGGAGTGCCTATCATGAGGTATTACCCGTGGGAGACTCGGATCGGAATTGGGTTTTCCCTTGGGGGGAGTCCTCCTTCCCTAGTCTCTCTTCTCTAGCTTACCTGGATTTTTCTGGAGTCGCGATACTTTTGGCATAGATGTTATAGTGGTTGTTCTGGTATGTTGGAAAGTTGGTAATCGCAAACGCTAGTTTTCCGGAAGTCTCTTGTGGCTAATAGCAAGTCTGCTCTTAAACGTATCAAAATCGCTGAACGAAACCGAGTTCGCAATAAAAGCTATAAATCAGCGGTGAGAACGCTGATGAAACGATATTTTCAGGCTGTCGAGGAGTATGCCCGTCAGCCCAGCCCTGAATCGTTGCAGGATGTGAAAAATCGCCTGTCTGCTGCTTACAGTAAGATAGACAAAGCGGTGAAACGGGGCGTCCTGCACAGTAACAATGGTGCCCGTAAGAAGTCCCGTCTGGTGAAGCGGCTCAAGCAGGCACAGGCTCAAATGAATCCCCCATCGGCTGAAACTACGGCGGCTGAAACTACAGAAGTGTCCTAGTGCAGGGCAAATGTAGAGACGTAGCATGCTACGTCTGGGAGCTGGGGGAGGATGTCACTGAGTCAGTTATGTCTGCCGTTAGCTTACTGAAATGGGTGAACGTCCGCAAACTCTTATCCAGTCAGCTTTAGCGGATTTGAGCTTTTAGCCTAGGGTTTAAACTCTAGGCGGTTGGTGAGACGGGTGCAAGATGTGAGTGACACCCGATTTTAAGCGTGTTAACTCCTAAATAAGCTCTAAGCTAGGAAAAATGTTGGCTACTTGGGTTGGTCTTGGGTAACAATTGAGCAGGAGAGGACACACATAATGCCAATGCAGTTGATAGACACCCATGTTCATATCAACTTCGATGTCTTTGAGTCTGATCGAGAAGCCGTGCGCGATCGCTGGCGGGATGTTGGTGTTGTGCGCTTGGTTCATTCCTGTGTTGAACCTTCGGAGTTTTCCGGGATTCAGCAGTTAGCTGACCAATTCCCGGAACTGTCTTTCGCTGTCGGCTTACATCCCCTAGATGCCCACAAATGGACGCCCCAGATGGCGGAGCAAATTCGCGCCTTGGCGGGTTCTGATGCCAGAGTTGTGGCAATCGGGGAAATGGGGCTAGATTTCTACAAAGCGGAAAACCAAGACCAGCAAAAGCAGGTATTTGCCGCCCAACTGGCGATCGCTCACGAGCTTGATTTACCTGTAATTATTCACTGTCGCGATGCTGCGGCTGATTTGCGAGATCAGGTGCAGCAATTTTGTCAAGAGGTGGGATCAATTCGAGGCGTGATGCATTGTTGGGGGGGAACACCGGAGGAAACTCAGTGGTTCTTGGATCTAGGATTTTATATTAGCTTCAGTGGAATTGTTACCTTTAAAAACGCCAAAGCCGTTAAAGAATCAGCCGCCCTGGTGCCAGGCGATCGCTTACTGATTGAAACCGATTGTCCGTTTCTGGCTCCTGTACCCAAACGGGGGAAGCGCAATGAACCCGCGAACGTGTACCATGTTGCCGATTGTGTTGCCCAACTGCGGCAGATTCCCCTAGAAACTTTGGCAGAAGAAACCACCCAGAATGCCTGTCGGCTGTTTAATCTGACTGTACCGAGTGACGCGAGTAACTAGAGGAATGCGATCGCCAGCCGTTAATCCAGTCGGCTCGATTAGCTGGGCGAAGGAGGCAAGCGAAGGAGGCAAAAAGAGGGTTAATGTGGCAACTATTACTTGTTCCCCTGCTTCCCCTGCTTCCCCTGCTTCCCCTGCTTCCCCATCTCCCCCATCT
>CAZNNK010000886.1:0-3177 GCA_964574085.1 uncultured Coleofasciculus sp. | reverse complement strand
GTCCAGGATGATATCCCCCAGTAAAGGTAATCGGTAAAGATGCCCGTCTCACGGCACGGTCAAATAAGCGGACTAAATCCAAATGACTGACTAATGTCATTTCGCCCACTTTACCGTACCATACCCGCAACCGCTGCGCTTTGTGTTGATTTGGCTGAAAATGACCTGTAAATTCGGGAATTTGCGGCGGTTCAAAGACTATATTATGACCGAAATCCGTGCCACAGATCCCACAGTGAGAACAGCCCTCAAAGGCACAATCGGGTACAGTCGCCGCATCTAAGGCGCGTTGTAAGTCTTCAATCAGCCAGTTTTTATCAATCCCGGTATCCAGATGATCCCAGGGTAAGGGGACATTGAGGGAATTTTGATTAGGGATTGTAGATTGTGAATCGTTGAGGGTGGAATCATGAAACACATTCCATTCGCCGTTTTCGATTTGGCGATATTTCCAGGTAAGATCAGATTCGGCGATCGCACCTTCCCAAGCGGCAAAGGCTTTATCTAAACTTTCCCACCAAGCATCCATTCCCGCACCCAATTCCCAAGCGCGACGCACCACCGCCCCTAAGCGTCTGTCACCGCGCCCGACAAAGTCTTCCATTGCCGAAATTCGCACGTCGGTGTAGTTGACTTTCACACCCTTAATCCGACGAAATGCCTCGCGTAATAATTCCTGTTTACGGATAAACTCAGACGTAGACACCGAATGCCACTGAAACGGCGTATGTGGCTTGGGGGTAAAATTAGAAATTGTGATATTAAAGCCAAACCGTTTCCGCCCCGATGCCCGACATTCTTGCTGCAACCACCTCACCGTTTCCGCAATGCCAATCACATCGGCATCGGTTTCACCGGGCAAGCCAATCATAAAATAGAGTTTAACTTTATCCCACCCTTGCTCAAATGCCGTCTTTACACCCCGCAGCAATTCTGCATTCGTCAATCCCTTATTCACAATATCCCGCATCCGCTGGGTGCCGGCTTCTGGGGCAAAGGTTAACCCACTTTTGCGCGTACCGCCGATAATATTGGCGATGTTTTGATCAAACCGATCCACCCGTTGACTGGGGAGAGACAGGGAGATATTCTCATTTTTGAGACGATTCTTTACCTCTAATCCCACGGCGGGTAGGGATAGGTAATCGGAACAGGAAAGAGAAAGCAGGGAAAACTCATTATATCCCGTCGCCCCCATCCCTTTGGCGATCGCATCCACTACTTTCTCCGGTTCTACATCTCTGGCGGGACGGGTTAACATTCCCGGTTGACAAAAACGACAACCCCTGGTACAACCGCGTCGAACTTCAATGGTTAGCCGATCATGAACGGTTTCGATATAGGGGACGAGTCCAATAGAATACTCCGGGATTGGCGTCGCTACCCGCCGCAGAATCCGCGCTGGTACATCCGGGCGATTGGGATGAACTGAACCATCCTCTGCCATGTCGTAGAATTGTGGCACATAAACCCCCGGAATCTGCGCCAAGTCTAAGAGTAATTCAGTGCGAGTTAATCCGGCGGCTTTGCCTTCTTCGATGACTAACCCAATTTCGGGGAGTACTTCTTCCCCATCCCCTAGCGCCACAAAGTCTAAAAAGTCGGCGTAGGGTTCTGGGTTAGATGTCGCGGTTTGTCCGCCCGCAAAAATTAGGGGGATCTCTATAATCGGGTGATTTGCCCGTTCTTGCCAAGTGAGGGGAATCTGGGCTAAGGAAAGCATTTCCAGAATATTTGTCGCCCCAAGTTCGTAGCTAAGGCTGAATCCCAGGATATCAAACTCGGTGAGCGATCGCCGATTTTCGACTGTAAACAGGGGGGTTTGGCTTTCCCGCAATTTCGCGGCTAAATCCGATGCGGGTAAATACGCGCGATCGCAAAGTTGTCGAGGTTGAGTGTTTAGGATGTTGTAGAGAATAATATGTCCTAAATTAGATGCACCCACTTCATAGACTTCTGGGTAGGTTAATACCCAGCGCACCTTAGCGGTGTCCCAGGGTTTATGAACAGCGCCTAACTCGTTCCCCAGGTAACGGGCTGGTTTGATGATGTCTTTGGTCAGTAGTTTCTCTGGTGCGATCGTCATGACAACCTTGCCCCTCTGAATCGAGTGCGGTTCACCCTTACAACTCATCTATCTTACAGAAGACTAGCAATAATGCCCAATAGCCACTAGACAATCCTGTGACTGTCTCCAGGAAAAACCAATGAATCCGTCAGGGGAGTGTACAATTCACCTACTTTATGATAGTGTCCTAGTCTCTCGATATCAGGGGCATCTCTTTTACCGAGTTATCAGAGTACACTACTGAACGTTTGAGTTAGCGAACGCCAGGGGGATCAAGCATACGCCCTTGTCCGGCTTAGGCTTTCCTCTTTAGCTGCCAAGGTTGCCAAGAAAGCATCATCGCTTTCAAAGATTTCCATGGCTTGATCCAGTTGAGTTAGCTCAAAAATCATCCGAACCGAATTCCCAATACCGCAAAGGCTAAAGCGCTGGTTTCGCTGTTGCGCTAAACGCAACGCTGATACCAATACACCCAAGCCAGCACTGTCAAGGGTTTCTACCTGTTGCATATCCACCAGCACTGTGGCAGAACGATCCGACAAAATAGCCGATTTCAGTTGTCGATCCAATTCAACCGCGTTAGAGGCATTCACCTGACCCGTTGGTCTAACGATTGATAATTTGGAGTCTAAAGTCGCGATTGCCATAGCTCACTCCTCTATCTGTATAGGTTAAAACATTCGTTTTGAGAATCCACCTCAAGATAGCGCGTCAATTCTCAAATCTGCTACAATTTTCCATTAACAACGGGTTAAGGTTTCCTGCGTTGGAGACTGACTTGCTCTTGTTTTTTAGTGTTCCGTAAAAAAAAATTAATATTTGTATCCAAATATACTGAAAAATGAACACTTAGCTACAAGTCATATCCCACAATTTCTGCTTCACGAAATGTTTATCCTTAATACCAGTTGCTTTATATCTATAATTAATAGCCTATCTGTGGCATCTTCCTTCAGGTAGAGAATAAAATGAATCATTTTTTAGCATTTATTCTACCTCTTTAACGATTTTTAGTATAGCAGTCTACATGAGCGATTAGGACAAAGCGAAATGTGCCAAACCTTGACCAGTCAATCTTTTCCCTTGGAGCCTTCTGCCCTGGAGTCCTC
>CAZNNK010000885.1:0-3190 GCA_964574085.1 uncultured Coleofasciculus sp. | reverse complement strand
AATCAGGAGTTGGGCGCTCAGGCGTTTACTCATGGGAGTGATGTTTATTTTGGGGAAGGGAAATATCCGGGGAATAATGAGTTGACGGCGCATGAGTTGACTCATGTAGTGCAGCAGAAATCTGGCATCAGGCTACATTCTATAATTCAGCGATCGCCTGATCCTCTTTCTCTGAGTCAAAGTGTAAACCCAGCTAGCCTGTCAGACGCTGAAATTGAGCGGGAAATCTATCTCATTCGCAGTTGGCTTACACAAAATCAAGAAAGTAGCCCTGATGCCGATCTATTGTCATCTTCTTTAAATGCCTTAGAATCTGAGTTATCTGCCAGAGGATCATCCCAACAAGCTGAAACCTCACAAAGTTCTTCCAGGCATTCTCGAAGCAGTTTTGCGGTTTCTACACCCTCGCAGCTAGTAGAAAGTTCGACAGTGGAGCCACGCTCGTTACGAGAATGTGTAGATCCTGCGGTAATGAGTCAAGCAGAAATAGAAACAGAAATTCAAGCAATACGAAGTTGGTTATTGTGCCATCCTCCTAGTCATCCAGAATATGAACTCTTAAGTCAATCCCTTTCAACGCTTGAACATGCAGTTTCAACTGATGGAAACATCCAATATTCGCCAGAGGATGATAGACAGACTTTTCTACCCATAGATGGTGCAGAAATTTATGTTTTGGAAGTTGATGATCAGGGCAATCCTGTGGCAGGTTTAGGCGCAGCACAATCAGGTCTAGAGTCAACTTTTTTAGATAGTGCCTTAACTGGATTAAGACCTGGTGCAACAACTGGAGGAGCGCAAGGTCTAAGTTATTTATTAGCTCCACCGATTCGTAGTCGTTTAGATCCTTTACTACCGTTGACGAATCCTTTACTACCGTCGATGAGTAGAGCAGGAGATATTTCATCACCTTTAGGAAGACAGGGCAGTCATTTTTTACTGGAGCGTTATGCGGGGCGAGGTAGTCAATTATTAGATGAACTAGTACCGCGTTATCACGGTCGTGAAGGGTTAGCCTTGCAACAGTTGGAATATATTTATAGACCAGGAATGCCCCTGAGTCCTTCAGAGGCAGAGTTGTTACAATGGTTAGCTCAACATAGACTCAGTACTAAGGAGCTAGAATCTATTCCTCAACTTCTCGCTCGAGCAGAAAGTGGTGGTTTTTCATCCTTAAGTGCTGCTGAACAGCGAATTTTACACAGCGCAATGACGGCTCATGCTGAATCGGGTCAGGTAGCTGGTAGCCCATTTATGTCTGCCACTCGTCGAGCTAATTTATCCGGTATGCAAGGAACAGGAACAAATCCAACCTTCCTGCGTGGCAGACAATATGTTGTGAGAATTCGAGTACCTGCATCTGCTGTGGCTGACGCTAATGCTCTCATTCCCCGTGGTCAAACTCATCGTCTGGCTCATGAACTAGAGATGCTAGTTGCGACTGATGCGCGTGGGAGTATTCAATCGGTCAGACCTAATCCTACAAGTTCTATAGGTAGAGCAGCACCTTGGATTAGAGGTGGCGGGCGAGTTCTTCTGGTCGCAGGAGTAGCCTATTCTGGTTACCGCATCAGTTCTGCAACTACAGAAGAACGCCCACGGGTAATCGGAGAAGAGGTTGGAGGACATGCTGGTGGTTGGGGTGGTGCCGCTTTAGCCGCAGGTGGTTGTATTGCTTTTGGTATTGCTTCCGGTGGTCTTGGTTTACTTGCCTGTGGTGTGCTGGGAGGATTAGCCGGTGGTTTTGTCGGTTCTGCTGTTGGTGGAGAGATTGGAGAAGCGACTGGTCGATAGTAGATGAGAACCCACAACTCAAACTGGATGTTACTTTTTATCGGAAATTTGTGCTGGAAAAACCCACCCTTAGAACAGTGCTGGATAAAAGTTGAATCTGGACTCCTTCCTTGGGTGGTTTCCTCCAGTCAAGGGTTTATGGTACTGGGGAAACGAAAGAAAAATGTAACGGTTCTGTCGTCATTTGATTTACGGGAGGGATGTCAACTTTGGACGAAAACCTTTAACAGTTCCTTGATGTCTATATCCGTTTGTCGGGATGAACGTTTACTTGTGACTCAGGATGATCGAATCCTGATTCTAGAACGTAATCAAGTTCGTAGCGTGTTAACTGGGGTTCTCTATTCTGGTGTTTCTCCATGTCTAACAGATAATGGACAACAAGTTGTAGCGGTTAAAGCATCAGGAGATTTGGTGGCTTGGGATCTTAATGGTCATCAACAGTGGCAATGGACTCCTCTAGAAAAACAGTCCCTCGCTTCACCGATCCCTCAATCAGATGGTTCAGTGATATTGGTTGTATCATCTGTTGAATTATGTCGAGTAGTTCCTCCTGGCTTAGTTTTAGACAAGTGGGTAATCGGAGCAAACACTAGACTATATATTGATGGTCGCCTTGGGGACGATCAGCTACTTGTACAGAGTACAAGTATAGGCTTTCACCCTAACTTACTATTATTATCCCTGGAATATCGAGAGTTATATAATCTTGGTAATTTAGTAGTTATCTATCCTCATGGTGATGCTGCTACTCCTTATTTAGCTAATGTATCCACCGGTAAAATTACGACAGTTGCTCGATCAGGATTGGTTGACAAACTACGTTCTCCTAATCCCAAATTTTGTCGTTTTATAAGCCTTCCACCGAATTGTATCGGTATTTACGGCAACCTTAAATCTGGAGTTATTGTTGCCGCAGATGCTCAAGGAAAAAAGTTATGGAACATAACACTTCCTCAAAAACACCTTAATTGGAGTTTTCTAGCATTTGGTTCTCAACATCTAGTATTAAGTAAAGATGATGGAATTTTAGTGCGATCACCGATATGGTAAGGTTGGCCAATGGTTTACAAACTGCTGTTACTGTACCTCATAAACCTGCAATATGCTGTATATTAATGCTCCCAGGATTCATCAAACATCACAGCCCGATCATTCGTTAACACAAAATTCCTCTTCTCTTTACTTAATTCACCCAGACAGATTATCGGACAACGTTCTTGATACGCTTTAACCGCTAAAATATAGTTATAACCTGTTAACTTAGTCTTAATTTTCCGTAGCTTATCTCCAACAACGCCCAGCAACGTTACCTGACCGCTTAAAGGAGCAGAATTAGGCGTGTTAATGTGCATGACTACTCCCTGAAGTGTAATCGTTTGTCCACCAGAAAGCA
>CAZNNK010000884.1:0-3195 GCA_964574085.1 uncultured Coleofasciculus sp. | reverse complement strand
AATGACAAATGACGAATGACAAATGACCAAATGACAAATGACAAATGACCCAATTCAAGCCATTCATACTCGCGTAAAGGGAAGGGCAAGATATAAAGTTAATGCTCTTTACCATTCGCCATCCCTGAAGAAATACCTAGAACGCCAACTCTCAAATCGGGCAGAAATTCGGCAGGTTTCGGCTAGCACCCTAACCGGAAATCTTCTGGTTTTATTTAATCCTGATCAACGTCACAATCAAATCGCCTCGCTGATTGAAGACGTGGTATTAGAGTATGAGAAAAAACCGAAATCGGAATCCAAACCCCCTCAAGCCAAATCTGAGACAAAACCAGCGGTTGAACCCAGTGAAGATCAACCGACAAAAGACTGGCATTTGATGGACATGGAGGCGGTATTAGAAGCGTGGAACACCTCAAAAGAGTCCGGTTTATCGCCGGATCAAGCGGAAGAAAACCTGAATAATTATGGCACAAACACGCTAGTCGAATCCGAATCTCGTTCTGATTGGGAAATCTTAAGCGAACAGTTTAACTCCTTACCTGTCGCCTTACTCGGTGCCGCCGCTGGTATTTCGTTGTTAACGGGCGGATTTGCCGATATGTTGGCAATTGTGGGTGTGATTGGCGTGAATGCGGCGATTGGCTACACCACAGAAAGTCAGTCGGAAAAAATCATTCGTTCTCTCAAAGGCGATCGCGACTTATCCGCCTTGGTGATCCGAGAAGATAAACAGCAAGAAATTAATGCCGATACTCTTGTTCCCGGTGATATTTTAGTCCTACAAGCGAGTAATTATGTCGCGGCTGATGCCCGATTAATTGAATCAGATAATTTGCAAATTGATGAGTCGGCTTTAACGGGTGAAAGTCTGCCCGTTCACAAAACCACAAAACCCATAGAAAGTCAAGAGATTCCCTTAGCTGAACGGGAAAATATGGCGTACAAAGGCACATTTATCACCGCTGGAAAGGGATTGGCGGTGGTTGTCGCCACGGGTAAATTTACCGAAATCGGCAAAATTCAGCAAATGGTGGGGGAAACTACTGCAACCGAAACCCCTCTGCAAAAACAACTAGATGAGGTGGGATCTCAATTGGTAATGCTAGGAGGCGGAATTTGTACCCTGGTATTTGGTTTAGGATTGCTGCGAGGGTATGGTTTATTACCGATGCTGAAAACCTCCATATCCCTAGCCGTGGCGTCTGTTCCCGAAGGACTCCCAACCATTGCCACGACAACATTGGCATTGGGAATTCAGGATATGAGAAAGCATAATATCCTAATTCGGGGTTTGGAGGCAGTCGAAGCATTGGGTTCAGTGCAAACGGTTTGCTTAGATAAAACGGGCACTATTACTCAGAATAAGATGATCGTGGCAGAAGTGCATACGACGATGGGGATTATTACCCGATCTGAAGATCACTTTGTCACGGAAGATAATCAACCGATTAATCCCCAAGATTATCCAGAACTATTCAAACTGATTCAGGTATCGGTACTCTGTAGTGAAAGTGAGGTCAATCGAACTGAAAACGGTAACTATGAGGTCAAGGGATCAGCCACAGAAAACGCCCTGATTTATATGGCAATTCAGTTTGAGGTTGATGCGATCGCGCTGCGCCAGGAGTATCCTCTCCTAACCATGAATCCCCGCAGTGAAGGGCGGAATCTAATGAGTACGGTTCACAAAACCGAGGAACCTCACAAATTTGTCGCCGTGAAAGGGAGTCCGGCTGAAGTCTTAGAACGCTGCAATTCCTGGATTAAAAATGGAGAAATTCTCCCCTTAAGTGAGGAGGATAAACAAGCATTAGAACTAGAAAATGAACGCATGGCGGGTAAGGCGCTACGGGTTTTGGGAGTGGCGTATACTACTATAGAAAACCCCGACGAAGACGCAGAAGCTGACCTAATTTGGTTGGGACTTACGGGAATGGCAGATCCCATCCGTGAAGGAGTACCTCAGTTAATGGAAGGGTTCCATAAAGCGGGAATAAATACCGTCATGATTACCGGGGATCAAAGTCCCACCGCTTATGCGATCGCCAAAACCTTAAATCTGAGTCGCGATCAGCAATTAGAAATCCTGGATTCCTCGGATCTTGCCCATTTTGATCCCGAAAAGATGCAAGCTTTATTTGATAAAGTCGATGTCTTTGCCCGAATTAGTCCAGCCGATAAATTGCAAATTGTCCAAGCCTTACAAGCATCGGGACAAGTTGTGGCAATGACGGGGGATGGAATTAACGATACTCCAGCGTTAAAGGCGGCGAATGTAGGAGTCGCCATGGGTTCCGGCGGCGGTGAGGTGGTTCACGAGGTTGCGGATGTAGTCATCGAAGATGACAACCTACAAACCCTAATTAATGCCGTGAGTCAGGGACGCACGATCTACAACAATATTAGAAAATCCGTGCATTTTCTCCTCTCCACGAACCTAAGTGAAATTATGGTGACGACGATGGCGACAGCGATGGGATTAGGAGAACCGTTAAATGCCATGCAACTGTTGTGGTTAAATTTAGTTAGTGATATTTTCCCTGGACTTGCCTTAGCATTAGAACCGCCTGAACCGAATGTTTTAGAATCATCCCCTCGTGATCCGAAAGAACCGATTATCAAGGAATCAGATTTTGCCCGAATTGCTTCGGAATCGGCGGCAATTTCCCTGAGTGCGATGACGGCTTATAGTTATGGTCTTTTAAGATATGGTATGGGACAACGGGCAAGTACAATTATTTTTATGAGTCTAACCATGGCACAAATTTTACACACCCTAAGTTGTCGTTCGGAAAGCCACAGTATTTTTGATTTCGATCAAGATCCTTTGCCACACAATCCTTACATGGATGGGGCAATTATTGGTTCTTTTGCCATTCAACTTTTACCGACAATGGTTCCAGGGTTAAGAACCTTGTTAAATCTGGCGTCAGTGGATGTTCTGGATTGTCTGGTAATTGGAAGTAGTGCTTTAGTTCCTTTGCTGGTGAATGAAAGCACCAAGAAGCAAAATTTTGATCTCAAAGTGTCACAGCAGGAGGCGTAATTTGTCATTGTTGATGGTTCATTGTTGATGGTTCATTGTTGATTGTTGATTGTTGATTGTTGATGGGTAATCATCTCCCCCATCTCCCCCAACTCCCCCATCTCCCCCGCGTTTCCCCTCATCTGCTTGAAAACGGCTGTAAATCG
>CAZNNK010000883.1:0-3195 GCA_964574085.1 uncultured Coleofasciculus sp. | reverse complement strand
CGTAACTTCCAACTGTCCAGTTTCATCAACAGATATAGGCATCATCTGAAGCCAGCCCTCATCCTGACGAACAGCAGTTATCGTAATCGGCGTGGGTAAGTTTTGCAGAACAATTTCCTCTCCACCTGAGATAAATCGACGATCCGTATGTCCGACGGCTTGATAGGAAACGACAGCATTAGTGTTATTTTTTAGTCGCACATCAACAGTACCGTTTTGGGGAGTAATTCGGGCAACTGCATCACTACGGATCTCAGGTTGAGACACACTTGCTGGAGGGGGTACAGGAGTCATCTGTCTACTAGGCATTTGACCGCCTCGACCCATCTGTCCTGCCTCATTCGGCGGACACCCCTGCGGAACCATGCGCGTGCTATTGTAGGGTTCTTCGTAGTAGATTCCCGGACAAGGATTGACTTGAGATAAGGTAGAAAAAGGTGCGGCTGATGCTTCTAAAATTGTTGCTGGTAAGCTAATTAGAACACCACCGACTATCGCGCCTAATAGTCCAGCATTTTTGAGATTACTTAGATTACTCTGATGTTGTTTTGTCATGAAAACCTCTTTAAAAATTATCTATGGATGATAGTTTTGCGACCAAAACTAAACTTACTTATTTGAATTGGTAGGCAATACTATTTCCCGATCCGTAACCGCTTAAGGTATACAAATACTGTTAGCGCAAGAACCGAGTTGCCTCTGTTCACGTTGTCCACCTAACAATTTAACCGCTTCTATGTAACTGTCTCATCTACCTAGGGAAGGGCATAACCTTCTATCGAAAGTAGGAGTTTTCTATAAGCCTAGAGTACTAGAGTATAAAGGAAAACTAAAATAACTGGATTTTATGGGAAAATCAGTTCGGTGGGGGAATGGGCGGGTTTTGTTGTTCCGTTATTGGTGGGGAGTTGAATTTAGTCCCTAAACCCGCCCCTACATCTAATTTTTATGCCCTAAATGCCTTGGCAAATAAATTACGCAAATTTATTTTTTTGCCCAAAGTCCAATAGATAGATAGATGGATAGATGGATAATTTACCCAAGTGACTACTTGGTATCAGGGTATCACTCGGCAAAAATATCTAACTGCTGTACCGATGTGTCTGGCGTAATCGTTTCCGTATCCTTGGCTTTCTTGCCAATCCCTTTCCGCAATCCCATGGCAATTTTACTGTGCTTTTCAATTTGCCCCATTACCTGCTTTGCCCGTTGAATCACCGCTGGGGGTAAACCCGCCAAACGTCCCGCTTCAATCCCATACGACTTATCCGCCCCGCCCGGTTGAACTTGGTGTAAAAAGATAATTTCATCGGGCAATTCTTTTACTGTAACCTGATAATTGGCAACATTCTCTAAAATAGATGCCAGTTCGTTCAATTCATGGTAATGGGTAGCAAAAATAGTCCGTGCCTGAATTTCCAGGGATAGATATTCCGCCACCGCCCAAGCAATAGATAACCCATCAAACGTGGCGGTTCCTCTGCCAATTTCATCTAATAAAACCAGGGACTTATTCGTCGCATGATTTAAGATATTTGCCGTTTCATTCATCTCCACCATAAACGTGGATTGACCTGTAGCTAAATCATCAACCGCGCCAACCCGAGTAAAAATGCGATCGCAGATTCCCAATGTCGCCGATGTCGCTGGCACAAAACTCCCCGTCTGCGCCATAATTTGAATTAATCCCACTTGGCGTAAATAGCAACTTTTGCCACTGGCATTGGGTCCAGTGAGGATAATTAAATCGGGACGTTGATGATCCTCTGTCTTGGTCTTTTCCGCAGCAGATGACGTGGACTCCTCCCATCCCAAATAGGCTGAATTAGGGACAAAAAACCCGATTGGCAAAGACTTTTCTACCACCGGATGACGTCCATCAATGATTGTAATCTCTCGCCCCTCTACTATTGTGGGACGGCAATAGCCCTGACGTACAGCCACCTCCGCCAAACCAGACAGGACATCAATCGCCGCCACTGCGCGGGACAGATGGCGAATTAACTGGGCATAATTCCCCACTTGGGTACGTAATCCGACAAAAATCTCGTATTCTAAGCGATTTAAATCATCGCGTGCGGTAAGAATCCGGGTTTCGCGTTCTTTTAAGTCGGGAGTAATGTAGCGTTCTTCGTTGGTGAGGGTTTGCTTGCGGATGTACTCGTCGGGAACGTGGTCGGCTTTAGAGCGAGCGATACTGATGTAATAGCCGAAGGTTTTGTTGTATCCTACTTTTAGATTAGCAATACCCGTGCGATCGCGTTCGCTGACTTCTAAGTTAGCAATCCATTGCTGATCCTCTTGTGCCATACGACGCATTTCATCCAGTTGTTCATTCACTCCCGCCCGAATTAAATTACCTTCCTTAATCTGCAACGGTGGCGATTCCACCAGATGGGCGCGAATGCTTTGTCCCAACTGTTCTAATTCTGGGGGAAAGGTTTGCAATGCTTTGAGATAGGGCGAACCGCCATAGGCGGCGAGTTCGGCTAAGTCGGGTAATTTTAACAGCGAATCCGCTAACGCCACCAAATCCCGTGCATTTGCGGTTCCGGAACTAGCCCGTCCGGTTAATCGTTCTAAATCATAAATTCCCCGTAATAACTGACGCAAATCTTCCCGCAGTCCGGTATTTTCCGTCAACTCCTGAATCGTATCCTGTCGCGCCCGAATTCCTTTAACATCGAGTAAGGGTTGCAATAACCAACGGCGTAATGCCCGTCCCCCCATCGAGGTACTGGTTTGATCCAATGCCCAGAGTAGGGAACCATGAAACGTATTATCCCGCACCGTGGTGGTAATTTCTAAATTGCGGCGGCTTTGGTGATCTAGAATCAGATAATCGGCTAAGGTATAGGTGCGTAAATGTTGCAGGGCGACATAATTTTCCTTTTGCGTGTCTTCCAAATATTCCAGCAATCCCCCCGCCGCCCTAACTCCTAGAGGCAAATGTTCACACCCCATCCCTTCTAGCGATCGCACTTTAAATCGTTCCAAGAGTCGTTGTCTAGCTTCGGAGGAACGGAAGGGGGTTTGCGGACGCAGACTGTAGCAAAAGGAGTTGGGTAGCCAATCGGGTAACGACTCCGATTTTTCCCCTGGACGCAACATACTCCCTAAGTCGGGGGCGTTGGTAGGAATTAGCACTTCTGACGGGTGCAAGCGCAACAATTCCTGTACCAGTAACTCTAAATC
>CAZNNK010000882.1:0-3197 GCA_964574085.1 uncultured Coleofasciculus sp. | reverse complement strand
ATTCTATTTTGGCCCCTGTTAATCCAACGGTTAAATCTCAGGGCGCAATTTCCCCTACGCCTACGCCCGGAAACCGAACAGGATTTAGCTATGCAGTTATGGCGTCCCCACCTGGAATCCGGCTTAATTCCGATACCGGGAAATAATGAGTCAGTTCGGGTGCGGCGTCTGTTGGATTTGTTACAATTAGCCGCCGTTAGTGGGACGCCAATTGAAGAGATTCCCAGGATTCTAGAACAAGGAGTGGTGGAACTCGAAGCCACCCCCGATCAATGGGACTTAATCGGTAAACTGCTGTGGGATTGGCGCGGGTGGTGTCTGGATAAGGGATTGTTGACCTATGGTCTAATTTGTGATCTCTATTGGCGGGAAATGTTAGCGGATGCTACCTATCAGCAGTATTTAACCCAGCGTTATCGGGCGATACTAGCAGATGATGTGGATGAGTATCCCGCGATCGCACGGGATTTGTTTGATTTACTCTTAGATCAGGGCGTCGTGGGGGCGTTTACCTATAATCCCCAGGGTCAAGTGCGCTTAGGCTTAAACGCTGATCCTGATTATTTGTCCGGATTAGCCTCCCGGTGTCAAGTGGAATCCTTACCGTCACAACCGAATGATTCCTTAGCGGATAGCCTATCCCCGATGGCAGTAGACCTGCTCAACGACCCCATGGTATTGTCAGACTTACCGGAGTTTTTGCGATCGCTACAAACCACATCCCGCGCCCAGTTGTTGCGTCGAACGGCTGAGGTGATTATAGACGCGGTGAAGTCAACAGACGTGCAACCGGGAGATATTGCCATAATTGCACCCGGATTAGATGCGATCGCCCGGTATACGCTAACTGATATTCTCACCAAACAGGGGATTCCCATCCAACCCCTGAACGAACAGCGCCCCCTGATTAGTTCCCCCTTAATTCGCGCCTTATTAACCCTGCTAACCCTTGTCTATCCAGGGTTAGGGCGATTAGTTGATCGGGAAGCGATCGCGGAAATGCTGGTGGTTCTCAGTCGTACACCTGAACCCGTGGCGATGTCTGAGGAAGACTCCCCCATCCCCAGTCCCAATATTGACCCGGTGCGGGCGGGTTTACTCGCCGATTACTGCTATTCTCCTGATCCCGACTCCCCCCGCTTATTACCCGTTGAAACCTTTGCCCGTTGGGATCGTTTAGGACATCGGGCGACAACCGCTTACACCCAGATTCAGCAATGGTTAGAGGAACAACGAGAACAACAGCAACAGCGCCTAATTCCGTCCTGTGTGGTGATTCTCGATCGCGCCATCCAGAAATTCCTGTGGAATGGTTCTAATCTACCCTACGATCAAATTGCCGCCTTGCGGGAACTCATGGAAACCGCCCAACATTATTGGGAAGTGGATGGGCGATTGCGGAAACTCCCCACTAACGCCACTGATGAGGAAATAGCTAGGGGGGGAACACCACCGCAGGCGACAATATCCCAATTTATTCAGTTATTGCGTCGGGGAACCGTCACCGCCAATTCCTTTCCCGTTCGTCGCCTCCCAGGTACAGCCAACTCAGCCGTTACCCTAGCTACCATTTTCCAATATCGAGCCGCCCGTGGCTATCACCGTTGGCATTTTTGGTTAGATGCGGGATCTCATCTGTGGAGTCAGGGCGGTGCGGCGACGTTATTTGCAGCCCCCTTATTTCTCAAGGATTGGTTTGGACAGCCTTGGACAGAAGCCGATAAAATCCAAGCGGATGAAGAACGGTTGCAGCGAATTTTACAGGATTTGTTAGGGCGAGTGGGTGAGCGAGTGTATTTATGCCATAGTGATTTAGCGGTCAATGGAACAGAACAAACGGGTCCGTTGTTAACCTTAGTTCATTCCGCAATGGAGTTATCTGTTGAGTCAGTTGGGAGTCATTAGTAAGTAGGGGTTGCTGCAGGGAGTCTTGTGGTGGGGAGAGGGAATAGGGAATAGGCAATAGGCAATAGAGAACAGTGCGAACCTATTGCTGACTATTTTGTCTAGCGTTTTGACCCCTTCAGACAATCGCGTCTATCCTAGAAATAACAGTCATTTTCCAGTTAGGAGTAACCACAGATGGTACAATTTGAACCACTTTCGCGTCTACCAACCAGCCAAGAGCTACCCTGCTCCGATGATACCCCTGTGGATAATGAACTACAAAACCTAGTGCCCAACTTACTGCTGAATATCTTAGCGTTCATCTGGCAAGAGCGCCAGGATTGGTTTTTGGGTGTAGATATGGGGATCTACTACCTTTATGAAAACAAACGCCAACCAGCTCTCGTACCCGACGGGTTTCTCAGTATCGGTGTACCCAGACATTCCGGTGAATCCGGACGACTCAGCTATGTTTTGTGGGAAGAAAACAATATTCCGCCCATCCTGGCGATGGAAATCGTCTCCAAGAAATATAACGATGAATATGAAGACAAAAAAGACAAATATGCTCAGTTAGGAGTGCTTTATTACCTGATTTACAACCCCAATCACTGGCAAAGAGATGAACATCAACCCTTGGAATTGTATCGTTTAGAACAGGGGGAATATCGTTTACAAACTGGGGAACCTTACTGGATGCCAGAAGTGGGTTTAGGAATTGGCAGAGGAATAGGAACCTACGTGGCTTGGACAAGGGAATGGTTATTCTGGTACGACGAACAAGGTAATGCTTATCCGCTTCCGGAAGAACTCATTGAACAGGAACGCCAACGGGCTCAACAGGAACGCCAACGGGCTCAACAGGAACGTCAACGGGCTGCAAGCGCCGAAACAGCGCTGCAACAACAACAGCAACAAACTGTAACTCGACTCTTCGCCTTGGGTCTAAGCCTAGAACAAATTGCCACAGCTTGTAATCTTTCCGTAGAAGAAGTCAGAGCTATTCTTGAGTGAGGTAAAAAGTTTGCTCAGTTTAAACAGGTAAGGATAGTGATTGGTTCAGGATACGATTTTGAACTGGGGGAGGGCGGGTTTTGTACAACAGTTATCGGTTACATCCCAAAGGTTAGTTCCTCGCGCCCGCCTCTAGGGGTTATGTGGATGAGGGCGCGATCGCATGTCTTTTTCTGTTGCACTTTTATCCCAAATCCGGGTTAGGTATCCCGTTATAACCTAGTCCGCGCAGGCGGACTAGGTTTGTGTAGCAGCGATTTCAATCGCCATGGCTGTCATGGAGTTCCTTTTGAGAT
>CAZNNK010000881.1:0-3204 GCA_964574085.1 uncultured Coleofasciculus sp. | reverse complement strand
CGGCTATCTCCTTGGTCATTAAATCCTAAATCGGCGCGGATGATACCCACCGGGGAATTGACGCGCAATCCTGCACCGTAACCAAAGCCAGTTCCCGGTTTACCCCGCACCACACCCGGTTCTCCCGGTACAGTTTCACTCGAACCCAAATCAGACGCAAAGTCAGCAAAGACAACCGCGCCAACCGGATTGAAGATGGGAATCCGATATTCAGCCGACGCTAACACATAACTGCGCCCTGTTCCAACATCTCCTGTACCGTAGCCTCGCACCGAATTTTGACCGCCAAGGTTAAAGGCGTTGTAGGGAGGTAAGTCACCAATCGTCGTTCCTCCCTGAACGTTAAACGCTAAGACTTCTTGACTATTGCCATTAAAGACATCAACGGGAACATACTGAGAGTAATTCGCCTCCAGCCGATTCATCAAAATACTGCCATTACCAATCGGTACAGACTGTTCCGTACTCAGACGCACCAGAGAACCTTGGGTGGGATTAACGGGGTTGTCGCGTTTATCCCGCGTCACTCCGGCGGAAACGGTAACTAAATCATCAATTCCGCTATCGCTGAAGGAGAGACGATTTCCGAATTCATCAACCGCCTTCACTTCGCCGTCACTATCGCGGATACTGGTGCGGGTATAGTTGACGCCTACCGACGCATCCCATTCCTCATTCACGGGTTTGGATAAGCTGACACCACCGCCAAACTGTCCTTCACGGGGATCATCCCCATTGGCGAGATCAACATCACCATCGAAGGTTCGGGATACGGTACGACGGCGAAACGTATTCACGTTATATCCCGGTTGTTCTGGATTACTCGCCCGATAGGGTCTACCATAATTGCCATCAAACTGGAAGTCGCGACGGCTAAACTGCACATTCAATCCCAGTTTCTGGTTCACACCGCCGAGATTGAAGTCGTTATAGCTGAGTGTGCCAAAAACACCGCTATCATTGCTATATCCTGCGCCAGCATTGACGCCACGGGCGGGGCGTTCGATTAGGTTATAAATAACATCGACGTTTCTCGCATCGCCATTGAGGGAAATGTCTACTTGATCAAATAATCCCATCTGGTAAAGGTCTTGCAAGTCTTGGCGGACAACCTCTACATTAAAGACTTGACCGGGTTGTAGGTTCAATTCACGATTAATGAAATCCTCGCGAGTTCGTCCGTCTGTGGGTTCGCCTTCTTCGTTGAGGAAGCGGAAATTCACGTCACTGACGACGCCTTCGGCTACGTCAACGGTAATTATCCCATCGGGTGTCGATCGCACGTCTAACACCTGTGCCAAAATATAGCCATTGTCTTCATACCATTGGTCTAACTGTTGTACGCCTTGACGTAGGCTAGCGGGACTAATCGGTTGACCCAATTGCGGATTAAAAATAGAATTAGCCACATCTGGAGTGAGAACCTGGTTCCCGGATAATTCGAGCGATCGCGCGATAACGGGTTCAACCTGATAAACTACCTCCCAGCCCGTGGAGTTAGCGGTTGGCGTGACACTGGCGTTAGCAAAGAACCCTGTATTTAAAATCGCTTGAACATCCTGATCCAATTGGCTTTGACTGGTTTGACCCCCTGAACGAGTGCGAATCGTTTTTAAGACAAGCTGCTGCAATTCTTCAGACACACCAACGACTTGCACATCTGTAGCCAGAACAACTAAATCGTTAGAACGTTCGGATTGATTTAGAGTGGGAACAGATTGGGCAAATTCTGGAGTTGGCGTCGCTTCGGGAGAGGCGACGGTTCTAGGGGAAGGCGTGGCTGAGGTGGCTTCTGTGGGAACAACATAGTTTCGGGTTTCCGATGGCGGGTTGGTTGTCGGGGAATCGGGAGTCGCCATTGCTGGCTGAGTTAACTCGCTACCCACTAGCACAGCCAAAGTGGAAAAGGCAACCGCTCTATATAGCATAAAATTAGCCTCAATCGTCCGTTCGTTGGTTAAATTCTTTTACGTTTGGTTAACCTGACCGAGGCTGAATCCGAGGAGTTCCAACCGATGTGCCAGCTTTATAGCTGACACAATAAGCTGTTCGGTATTTAAACCTTAATATCAATAATGGCGCAATCCTTGTAGTGCGAGCATCTTGCTCGCTACTAATACCCTATTTAAATGCATTACAGCTTACTTAGCAATACTGCTCAGTTAAGAAGAAAGAGGAGAACTTGTTGCCCTTAAATACGAGAACACAAAACCCCCTGAATTGAGGCTTTCCAGACCCTGATGCCAAAGCTTATCTTCATGATCATCTTTGGGTCTTACTCATCATCTAAGCCGGGACGATTCATCCGTTTAAACTGACCGCTGTTATCCCAAAGTGTCAGTCCTTGCACAGAGCGTTTTGCTGGTTCCTTACCCAACAAAGAAATCCCCAAACCTAAGATAACAGCAAATGGGGCTATAATTGCCGATCGCCAAATACCTGGAAAAGTTAACCAGCCCATTTGTGAGTCAATTATCACCAGAGTAACTGCCACCACTGTACCATAAAATGCTCCACTGGCATTTACACGGGGAACCAGGACGCCCATGAGAAAAATGCCCAGTAACGGTCCCAAAAACAGAGTGGTATATTGAATCAGAAAGGGAAGTAATGATTCTCCAGTTGAAGCCACATAAAAGGCGGCGACAATGCCAAGAATTCCCCAAAAAACAATCAAACCTTGAGCAACTCGCAACGACTGAGATTCACTGGGTTTTGCTTGGCTGTAACGTTGGTAAAAATCAACGGTCATACAGGTCGCCAGGGAATGAAGTGCGGAATCGATGGATGACATGGCAGCCGCAAAGATGGCTGCGACTAGGAATCCTGATGCACCTGGAGGCACCTGATTGATAATAAAATAGGAGAGAATTTCATCAGGTTTTACATCATCGGGAAGCCCAGAATTTAGGGAATAAAAACCAAACAATAAAACACCGAGCAAAAGAGTAGCAGCAACACCGATAAAACCAGAAAACCAGCCCAGTAAAATGGCTTTACGAGCATCGGAAACATCAGCACAGGAGACATAGCGTTGCACGGATTGCTGGTTTGTTCCAGATACAGCAAAGGAGAGCATCTCGTATGCCAATAATGCTGTTGGCAGGGAACGAATGGAGGCGGGTTCCCAGGATAGGTTTACCATTGCTAGTTGGGGGGGGGGGGGGGGGGGGGGGGGGGGGGGGGGGGGGGGGGGGGGGGGGG
>CAZNNK010000880.1:0-3214 GCA_964574085.1 uncultured Coleofasciculus sp. | reverse complement strand
ATTTCTGCAATGAAATTTAGTCTGTCTATATTTGACTATACTTTTACCAACTATCACACTAGATCCCGACAATCAACGTCTTTACGTCGCAGATACAGAAAATCATTGCTTGCGCTGCATTCATCTCAAAACTGAGCAAGTTGAAACCATTGCGGGTACGGGGGAGCAAAGTCGCCAGATTCAACCCCATAGTGGTTTAGGGTTACAGACAGCATTGAATTCGCCGTGGGATCTTGAAATAATTGATAATCGCCTATTGATTGCCATGGCGGGTTCTCATCAAATTTGGGAAATGCAGCTTGAAACAGGTGAGATTGGCACATACACGGGGACAGGTGCAGAAGCCTGCTTAGATGGGTCACTCCAGCAAGCCGCCTTTGCTCAACCCAGTGGGATTACCAGCGATGGTCGAGAACTCTACGTGGCTGATAGTGAAGCCAGTTCGATTCGGGGAGTGGGTCTAATTAATAATTTACCCGTGCGGACAATTTGTGGCAGTGGTGAACTGTTTGAATTTGGCGATCGCGATGGTCAAAAGTCCCAGGTGCGACTCCAGCACTGTTTAGGGGTGGAATATACCCAAAATTACCTCTGGGTAGCAGATACTTATAATCACAAAATTAAGCGTGTCGATCCGACTACAGGGAGTTGTCAGACGTTGTTAGGGAACGGACAAGCGGGACACCGCGACGGTCAGAGTCATGAAGCAGAGTTTGCCGAACCTTCTGGAGTCAGTGCGATCGCGGCTCGTCTTTATATTGCTGATACGAATAATCATGCCATCCGTTGCGTTGATTTGGGTACGTTGGAGGTGACTACTTTAAATGTTAGATGAAGCTTGAATCTCCTGTGCTACAGTCGCTAACACCGCATCATGAATCGCCCCATTACTGGCAATAATTCCCTGATTATTGGACAGCTTCGTTCCACAGGCAAAGTCTAAGGGTTTACCATACATATCGGTGACTCGTCCCCCGGCTTCTTCTAACACCACTACACCCGCCGCATGATCCCATATATTTTGCCGTTTTGAGGACGCTAGGGGAAAGGGTAAGCGGATGTAGAGATCGGCTTCGCCTCGGGCAATGATGCCGTATTTCACCATGGAATCAATCTGTAGGGATGGGGTGATCAAACCCAGGGATTGAGCGATCGCAGCTTCTAATTCGGGGTTTCCATGAGACGATTCTACGCTTTTGACTAATCGGAGAGACTCGATGCGATCGCATTCATTGACTCGGATCATCTGAGGTTGACCTCCAGCGAGGGGAATCAGACTTGTCCCTTGTCCTTTGACGCCGACAAATAGAACGCCGCGATCGCTATCCGGTTGCTGGGGATGAATCGGGATCGCCGGACATCCCAATACCCCCAGTTTCACCTCACCGTCTTCAATTAACGCTAAGGCGATCGCATAATTGTCACCCCGGACATACCCTTTTGTCCCATCAATCGGATCAAGTGTCCAATAGCGATTTGCCACTTGACCTGTACCCCGATCAATCCAGGTGATCACGGTTTCCGGTGTCGCCTCGGCAATCTGAGACGTAACATAATGAGTCACCCCTGTCAACTGTTGCGTCATCGCCGGTTGTCGCAACAAGCTAGAGTTTTCCTCACCCACAATGGGATCACCGGGAAACGCCTCCGCTAATACCCGACAAATCACCGCTTGTGTACCAAAATCAGCCACAGTCACCGGAGAGCGATCGGGTTTGGTTAGGGTTAAGGAACCCTCTTCTCGACGCACTTGTTCACATAATTGAGCCGCAGCCGTTACAGCTTGGATGGCGACCTGTTGTTCTCGCTGGTACGACATGGTTTAATGCTGAGATCTGATCTTAACCCCGTTAGTATATAGGGTGTTGACTCAATTAAGGTTAAGGGATTAACCGTTAAGTAGTCGGACAAAAGAAAACAGCACGCCCACGCTTGTTTTGTAAACAAGCCTCAAACCCTTACTTAGAACTATCAGCATCAGCATTGGAATTAGATGCGACAGCCAGAGTATTCTGGGATTTTTTGTCGTTCAACGGATTGGAGAAAAAATCTCCCGTCTGTGGCGGTAACGTGGGGTCAAGCACAATTTCCGCCAAACTTTTCACCACACCCGTCACCGGAATCGCCAGAATGACGCCTAAAATTCCGCCAATTCTCGCCCCTAATAGCAAAGATGTTAGAATAATCACGGGCGATAAACCGGTTAAATTTCCCATAATTCGTGGCGCAATTAAATTATCTTTGACCTGTTGCAAGGCGACAGATACGCCCAAAACTTCTAAGGCTAGCCACCAATCAATAAAGGCGACGACAATGACCACAGTAGTAATTCCCAGAGTAGCGCCAACAAAGGGAATAATCTCCATGAAGCCGATAAAAACAGCAAACAGCAGAAAAAACGGTACTTGTAATACCCGAAAGCCCAAGGTTAATGTTGTTGCCATAAACAACCCCAGCAAGAGTTGACCGGATACAAACCGTTGCAGATTGCGTCGCAGGGCTTGAGTCAAGCCATAACGGATTTTGGCAGAGACAATACTGGTTAGACCGCGCCATAATCGCTCACCATCAATGAGCATGTAAAACGAAAGAACCAGGACTAAAATTAAGTCGATAAACCAGTTAAACGTCCCCACAACTAAGCCCAAACCTGTTGACGCGATCGCTTCGGCTTGGGCTTGGATACGTGCCAAGAGTTGAGAGCCTAAAATTCGCACATCAAACGGCAAGTTATGGTCTACACTCCAGGCTTGAAACTCTATCAATTGCTGTTGACCTTGTTCAAGCAATTCGGGGAACCGCGTTACTAATTGACGTCCTTGATTCAGCACAGGTGGTGCTAGCGTTAAGGCAATAAATACCACAAACACTGCTGCGACTAAATAAACCAAAATTGCCGCCACTGTGCGAGGTAAAAAAGGTCGAAGTAACCGCACGGCATAGTTGAGCAAAAACGCAATCAGAGACGCCGTAAGTAAAATACTAATGATTTCCCCGACATAACTCAGCGCCGTCAGCGTCATCCAACCGGTTATTAATACTAGTAACCAGGTGATTAGCAGTTTTTGAATGGGTGAAAACATAGGGTGGACACAATTAAAGTTAACGGTTGAGATTAGGAAGGAACAGGGAACAGGGAATGGTGAGGACTTGAGGCTTGTTAATATTTCTTAGTACAGCGGACAAGATTTATGTCCCGGTACTTAGGGGTGTG
>CAZNNK010000879.1:2912-3219 GCA_964574085.1 uncultured Coleofasciculus sp. | reverse complement strand
AACGGAGAGAGGGTATATCAATACCTTGAGAAATGCGATGACAGGTGATTAAACAAGCAATCCGGTTATTGACAAAATCGCTTAAATGCTGTCGGTCATCTTCGGCATAATAGGTATGGAAGTCATAGCGATAACGATGGACAATATTAATCACCTCTTCACCATAGTCACGATTTTCCACAAAGATAATGCAGCGATCCAGAATATCTGAACGCTCTGAGAGAAACATCTCAAAATAGGGAAGTTTGGCACGAGAAGTTTTATAGACTCGCGCTAATGCTGTCCAAAACTGCTCATCTGACATGGG
>CAZNNK010000879.1:0-2902 GCA_964574085.1 uncultured Coleofasciculus sp. | reverse complement strand
GGCGGTAGACATTGCGGATACGTTGCCGATCTTGATCCGAGAGATGATATTCAATGGGATAGTAATCAAACTCACAAAGAATTCCGCGACGAATTGCATCTTCAAGACTGAAACGATAAATAATTGAACCGACATTCCTTTCAATAAAAGCCGTTCCTTCTTGATCATATTCTCGCTCTGGCGTTGCACTTAATCCCAATCGATAGGAAATATGCTCAGATAACCCGTCTAATTCTTCAATGTTTGCCGGACTTCCCAATCCATGTACCTCGTCGTGAATCAGTAATAAACGGCTTCGCGTCGGGCGAGTTAGCGATCGCAAGACGTTACGCAGCGCATTTCGTGATAGGATTATTAGGCTGTTTTCTGGATCTAACTCATACTCATCTTTCTCATAATGAGTATCATAATGCTTTAACACACGAAACCTGGGATTTAATTGACTGGCAACAGCGTATAGCTGATTTGACCACTGATCGAGCAAATCTGTTCCTATCGCGGTAATTATGACTGAGTTAATCGCTTGCTGGGCGACTAATTCCCTGATAATATTCAAAGATGTGCGGGTTTTGCCTGTACCTGTCGCCATCTCCAGAATGCCACAACGTTTCTGTAAAAAAGCTGCCATTGCCTGAGTTTGATGTCGCCAAGGATCTAAATCATCCACTTGGTACGTTCCCCGAGGTTCAGATACAATTTTCGATTTCCCTTCCATTGGCGGGGGGTATTGTGGGCGTAATCGTAAGAGCGATCGCGCGGCGGCTTCAGGAAACTTAATTACCTCTACCTTGGGCGTCTGGTTATCCCACAGCCGCTGAAAGTTTTCCGCTTTTCTTAATGTCCGTTCTTTGACACCCAAATGCCAGGAACAGAAGACATCAATACATTCAAAGTTATCAATTAACGCCGATGAGCTCTCATTAGCTGAACCCGTAAAGGCGACAATATTATCCTGATTATCGACAAAAATACCTAACTTTTCATGATAAATTCCCGGCTGATCAAGATTACTGGCTACCGCTAACTTAATTTCTAATATCCCTTGTCCCAATAACCACGCTAAACAGGCTAATCGATCGCGCACAACTTGCTCAAACTCTTGGTCTAACTCACGCAAAAGCGTATCAGTAATCACATCTCGGCGTTGCTTCAATCCTTTCGCGATCGCATCTGCATCCTCTGGCGACAAATAAGGAGAAGCCACCAACTGCATCTTTCCACCGGAACGAATCAGGGCGGTGATTCCTCTCGCCACCGCCGCCATTGAGGTACTGGAGAAAAAGCCAACGGCTCGTTTGTAAACGGTAGCCTGTTCCAGACAGGGGAGATAGAAATCGCGAATAATATCAACGCGATCGCTACGGTATTCATCCTGAATCGATAAATCGCTTAACCCCACTATCATAGCCTCTCAATTTAGACTTTCTTCATATATAGCAATTCCATTTGAGATGTGAAACCCACGGGTGTAGACAAAGGGAACAGGGAAGATTAGGAACGATAGCCGAGGATTTTTTGTATGATCAGCTAAAAAACCATCCCTGTTAGGATGAAGGGCGGGTTTTGTTGATAGGTTATTGGTCTATACCCAAATTAAACGGCTAAACCCGCCCCTACAATTTATCCTTCACAACCTTCGATTTTATGCTTATTCCACTAATTTTGATTAAACCGATGTATACAATAAATATATTATTTGACGCTATACTGTACACAGTATCTTTACTATCTTTCTTTAAATATGCCATTATCCTCTGAACAAATTGAGAATATAATCAATGAGATTGATCGCCTTGCTGATCCATCAAGCCAGCGATATGGTTATCTTCTTAACTGGCAAAACCCGTTTGATCCGTTTTGGCACTATGGTATTGGTTTATCAGATACACACATTTTTGATACAGGTGGGTTATGTCCCTTTGAAAGAAAAGAGGCAAAGTTTGTTATTGGTATTGACCCCATTGCTTTTGAACCGAAGCAAACAATTGAGCGGCTTAAATATGCTCTTTGTGTCTTTGGTAGTTGGGAGTATACAGTTACGGGATGGAATTGCGAACACCTGGGTCGATTAATTGCCACGGATCAACCCAGATGCTATCAGAGCCAATTTATCTGGTGGCTTTGCGATATGACTCCAGAAGGTGAACATAAAACCGCTCATCAAGTTTTTTTCAATTACTTGGCTGTTGTTGCTCCTAATCTCAATCGTTAATCTAAAGTTCTCCAGGTACAGATAGACTCTACATAATTAGACAGTATTATTTCATAAGTATTTGAGCAATCACGCCCTCAAACAAGTACCTATGTAGACCTTTTCATGTTTTCGACATCGCGCTTTTTCCAGAACTCATCTCGCATGGCTTGTTCTGACTCTAATTTTGATTTACGAGCTGATTCTAAGTCTTCATTTATTTTTTTGACAATCGCTTGTTCTAGTTGAACGTACTTCATCCCACGAACCGTTAAGACAGGTTGGACTAGAGAAATAACACTGGCTCCGATTTTTTTATGGGAATTGACTTGAGTTTGACCGGAATAACGCCTTCCATTCATGATATACCAGGCAAACATTTCACAATTATTGCTGTGAATATTGTAGCTACCGAACTTCTCCGGATATTCCTTAACTCGTTTCTCTTGCTCAGGAGTTAATTTTGCACCGTTTCCATTGTATTCAATACCGTTTGCCCCCCAGCCAATAGAATTAGAGAACGTTCCATCTGATGAAATAAAGTAATGCCGAGCAATCCCCACGGTTGATTCAATGGGTAAGCTATAAATGGATGCTGTCATGAAAGCGTTTCCAGAATCTACTCTTCTTCAAGACTAGCTAATTGATCACGCAGAAAGCAATACCTTGATCTGACCCCACCCTAACCCTCCCCTTATAAAGGGGAGGGAA
>CAZNNK010000878.1:0-3227 GCA_964574085.1 uncultured Coleofasciculus sp. | reverse complement strand
GGATCATACAGCGTTTCTCCGACAGTTATTGAGATAACGCTGACCAAGACAACTATCATTCGCCGCGAAACACGATATCAAGGGAAAAACTTGGTCACGGCTATTAGTGTTGGTCTCGCATCAGATTCACCGAACGGCTGGAAAGGAATAAACCATCAAAGTCATGAAATGAACAGAGTCATGAAGGTAGATGATGCCTATTCTTTTGCTAATTATCATCCCATTCGTTTCTCAATTCCTCGACCAAATGATTTGTCAAAATACTGGCTGGTATTCGACATCCAGTCAGTAAACGTTGATAGTTCCAATCCAAAACTTATTCATAATTATACGTATAGTCAACAAGACATATTTTCACCCGTAGCTAATATCCCTATACCAGTAAATCCAACCGATACAACCTTAAATCCACCAAAACCCATTCACCCACTTAACGGGACTGTAATTAATAGCTACCCACGCACAACAACTCTAAGTTGGACAAGAGTATCAGGCGCAAACAGCTATAGAGTTGAAATTGATGTCTACTACCACCAAGCTAGGACATGGTGTTCTGAACGTAAACCAAATAATTGCGGTACCTATAAATTAGAAGAGGTTAAAACGACTAGCTTTACCTATACAGAGGGGGGTGCTGGATTGAGGCGATGGCGAGTTTGGGCTATAGATGCAAATGGACGAGAAGGACTAAAAAGTGAATGGCAGGAATTTCGTCATGGGCGTTAATAGAGAGAGCAATTATCCAAATTTAGAGCAGCAAGGCTACCAAATTCTGCGAGAACTTGGCAGCAATAATTCCGGTGGACGAGTTACTTATTTAGCTAAACAGAAAACGACTAATCAATTTGTCGTAATTAAGCAGTTTCAGTTTGCTACATCTAGCACCAATTGGGCAGGATATAACTCAATTGCTCAAGAAATTAAACTACTGAAACGTTTAAATCATCCGAGTATTCCCCGCTACCTTGATTATTTTGAAACTTCCACAGGTTTATGCTTAGTCCAAGAATACAAAAAGGCTGCCTCCCTGGCTCAACCGCGCCACTTTACTCCCCAGGACGTTCAGCAAATTGCTATTGCTATATTAGACGTTTTAGTTTACCTCCAGCAGCAGAATCCTCCACTAATTCATCGGGATATTAAACCAGAAAATATTCTAGTTGATCGTTGTCAACAGTTCAGGGTGTACTTGGTGGATTTCGGATTAGCTCGAATAGCTAGCTCTGATGTTGCTGTTAGTAGTATGGTGAAAGGTACATTGGGGTTTATGCCTCCAGAGCAAATGTTTAATCGTCAACTAACGATGGCTTCAGATCTGTACAGTTTAGGAATGACGCTAATTTGCTTACTGACCAAAACTTCATCTACCCAAATCGCTAACTTGATTGATGAACGTTTTCGACTCAATTTCAAGTCCTTGCTACCAACACTGAACCCTAGATTTGTTCAGTGGCTAGAAAAAATGACCGCATCTAATCTCAAACATCGCTATCCCAGTGCGGCAATAGCTTTAACGGCTTTGAAATCAATTGGGAATGTTGAGAAGAGTTCAATTAGAGACAGACTTGTTCATGTTCCTAAAACCACCGTTCTGATTCCTGTATTAGGAATTGTTGCCGTTGGTCTTTTTTTTGTCACTTCATCTAAGTTACTAGAAAGAGAAGCCACGACGGGTGGTGAAGCCACAGCTCCAAATCAGCAAGTTCAACCGTCTCAAGCGGCGCTTAATCAGTTGTTTAACACCGGAGATTGTCCCAAGTGCGATTTGCGGAATGCAAAGCTATGGAATACTAACTTCACGGGAGCTAATTTGGCAGGGGCTAATTTAGCAGGAGCCAATCTCAAGGGAGCTAACCTAGCAAAAATCAATCTAGAGGGAGCGAATTTAAGCCATAGCTATTTGAGAGAAACGAATCTAGAAGGAGCGAATCTCAAGGCGGTTAATCTAACCAGTGCTAGCTTGGTCAGTGCCAACTTAAGAAATGCCAATTTAGCCGAAGCTGATTTGGCAAATGCTGACCTAGAAGATACTCGACTAGAGCAAGCTAATTTAGAAAGTACGAATCTCCAAAATACTAAATTAGTGCAGTCTAGACTAACCTTTGCCAATCTACTCAAAGCCAATTTACAGAATGCGGACTTGTCGCGTGCTAATTTATCCAATGCTAATTTATCGGCAGCTAATTTGACCGATGCTAATCTAAAAGAAGCCATTTTACGAGCCACTCAAATTAATCAAGCGACCCAATTTAACCAAAAATGGCGTTTAGTTTGGCAGATTGTGAATCAAGGCGGTGCTGGTCTGAATTTAGTAGGAACTGACCTAGCCGAAGCTCATTTAGCAGGCGTTAACCTGGCTGGAGCCAACTTGTCGGACGCTAATTTGAACCATGCCAACTTGTCGGGAGCGAATCTACAAGGAACTAATCTAGAGGGAGCTAATTTGTCTTCTGCTAACTTAAGGAATGCCAAGCTAACAGATATCAAACTTCAGCGGGCAAACCTAGCTCGTGCCATTCTATCTGAATTAAATTTAGCCTATGTTGATTTGGAGGGTAATGATTTAACTGGTGCTGGCATGACTAGCACTAACTTAAAGGGAGCTAACTTGAAAGGTACTGAACTGGTTACGGCTTATATGAAGGACGCCAACCTTGAAGGAGCCGATTTGAGACATGCTAACCTGACGGGGACGAACCTGACATTTGCGAATCTTCAGGATGCTGATTTCAGGAATACCAACTTGTCTCGTGCTAACTTGATCGGGGCTAACCTCCAAGGCGCAATTATCCCAGATGGCACTAAATGTGCAGATGCCAATCAGCGTCCTAGATGCCGGACTATGACACCTTAAGAGACAAAGGCACCATTGTAGAGACGTTGCATGCAACGTCTCTACATAAATGATGTATCCGAACAGCTATGGCGGTTGCTATAATCCCTTAATTTATTCAACTCCAACTTTTTTAAGCGCTGCTTTAGCCGCACGTTTTTCAGCATCTTGTTTACGGCGACCTTTGCCAACACCGTAAACTTTGCCTTTTACGCGCACTTCAGCCGTGAATTCCTTGGCATGGTCGAGTCCAGACTCATCGATAATAGAATATTTCGGGTTTTCGACAAAAGTAGCTAACGCCCATTGCTGAAATCGACCTTTAGCATCCACTAAGTTTTTGGGTTCAGCATCGGATGTCTGAAAAACTATACTATCAGCCACATTTCTAAAA
>CAZNNK010000877.1:0-3228 GCA_964574085.1 uncultured Coleofasciculus sp. | reverse complement strand
ACCCTGGTCCGTTGGGTCTAATTTGTTCTTGGCATAGCAATCGATTACGCTCAGGGCATGTGATTAATTTGATTACATAAGTGTGAATGGAGAAGGGCGATCGATAGTGTAAGTATTCCACCGGACATGATATAACACCTCTGTGAAATCAGTGCTATTAACCCCAAACACCTCACCCCTACTATTCCTCTAAATCCGTCAAATCAGTGTTACTATTTCAGATAAATCAGTAAATTCAAGCCCGGAATCGTCCGAGAAAGCGTCCACAATAACAGAGAAATATAAGCTAGACCCAACCCCCACTGATACCACGCCAATGTACTAATAATACCGGGAACATGTTCCTCTCTCAGGCGAATATCATTAAACCCAAACTTAAGTAAATTATTAAAACTAAAATCATAATAATTCAGCCAATTCCAGCGACGATCCCAAAGAATCGGCATATAGCGATCGCGGAAAAAACCAAACCGGGGCATAATTGGCAGGCGTCCAATCAGCAGGCGTAATTGCCGCATCCCCCCATCTTCGACAAAATAGGTGACATTGAGCATATCGTGATAACGCCCTTGCCGATACAGTCGCCACACCAGCAGTAGGGGTATGGGAAACAGAATTCCTGCTAAACACAATAGCGTCAGCCAGGGTTGTTCACTGGTTTGAAAAATGGCGATCGCACCGCCACAGATAGCCGCCGTCCCAGTTCCCACCATGTACACAGTTTCTAGGGAGGTGGGTAAAATCGGTTTAGGGTAGCGTCGCCGCCAACGGTCAAGCAACCAAAACAGCAACCCGAAATAGGCGATCGCGATCATGCCCACGCCGAAAACTAAGCCAAAACTGGTACCATCGGCACTTAATAGCAGCAGTAAACTCAATCCTGCCCAGTGTAATGCATCAATTAGCCAATGGCGCGATCGCAGATTGATATCCTCGCGACCCATTAATTGGAGAATGCTACCCAGTAAACGCCCCCACAGTTGTTCCCGTCGTAATCGTTCCCGGAGATAATCTAAGGAATTCGCATCGGGAATTTGTTCTTGTTCGCGAAAGTTACGGACTAAATTCCGCAGTACATCTTCATTCCCTTCCAGTTTGGGAACGGATAGAATCTGTCCCACATGACCCGCATCACCAAATATTTTGGCTTCGTCAGAGTCAAAGGTCATCCCGGCGACTTTAACATAAGCATTGGGAGAAAAGCGGGTATTACTCAAATCCATTTGATCCAGTAGACTTGCATCCCGCATTAAAATTGGTTGCTGAAACTGACTCCCCCGAAAGCTAGTGGACTTTTCCCACGTCGCCTCGGTGAGTAACAATGATTGAGTAAACCGACTTTTGCTTAACAAACAGCGATCACGCCAGATCACTTGGGAGAAATCCGCATCTTGTAGCCATTGGGTTCCGGTAAAATTGGCAAGCTGGACAAACTCCGCCTGACTAAACGTTCCATTCCCTTGAAACGTAGACCGACTAAAATTGGCGATTCCTTTAAACTGCACCTGAGTAAATCCAGCCTTATCAAAGAAGGTATCACCGCTAAAGTTAATATCTCGACCAAACGTAGTGTTACTAAAATCAACAGCTTTGCCAAAACTACTCCCCGACCAATCGACGTCCTGGATAAACACAGTATCAGATACTTCTAAGCGTTGCAGAAAGAAGGTATTGGCGAAATTAATTGCACCACTCAGACGGGTTTGATTCAGTTTGAGAGTTCCCCGAAAGACGGTAACCGAGGGAACTTGGTCACTGGATTCGGTGATAAAGCGAGAATCTTGGGCTAATTGTTCTTGTTCTTGTTCCGTTAATAGGGAAGGTAACGTGGCTTGGGAAAGGGCGGTTTGCAAACCTAATTGGCTAGCGGTAAACTCACCTTGAATTAAAGATTCACTTAAATCTAAAGCCAGAGGGGTTTGAGAACGAGTCAGCTTGCTTTGCAGGTGTTGGTAAAACTGATCCCGAAATTCTGTATTCTCGTTGGTTAAGTCAATCACAAACTGGCGCAAATTAATGGTGGAAACGCCTTCGCTTTGAATCGGGGATTCTAGGCGTTCTTGCAAAACTTCTAGGGTTAACGGTTGACGGTCTGGGGTGGCGGCTAAGGCGGGTAGGGGAATAAGGAGTAGGAAAAACGTAAGCAGGAATCCCAGGAGTCGCTTGGGGAAAAGTCCTTTTTCAAGACGTTGATCATAACTGACATCAATTTCTCCCAATTCGCAAATCATAAAGTAGGTGGAAACCCTCCTTCCTATTGCCTATTGCCTATTGCCCAGCGCTTCGCGCTGTAACTACTGACTGTCATTTTGCCACGAATCCCCGTGGATGAACATTCTCCAAAACTCACTCTTGACGGACTTGTAGATATGGTGTTTGATGAGGGAAGCCATTGAATGGCTCTAAACCCTAATTGGCAAAGGTTGTGGCTTAGGTTGACACGGATGCTTGTAACCAAGCCCCTACTTCCGGTTCTCCCGGAAGACGGTACTATGTTGTACATGAACGTGTTTTGTCGCTCATTCAAGGTAAAGTGACATGGCAGCGGAAGCGAGAGCAGTTCGTTTCCAGGTTGGAAACATTGAGGTTTCTGGTTACCAGCTAACCTCTGATCAGCGTTTGTTGTTCACCCACAGGCAAATTGGCGAAGTCGTGGGTAAAAGCAAGGGGACAGTGCAAAAGTTTTGTAAATCAAACGAAAACGAATTGCCAGAAACCGTCAGAACGGTGGTTCCGGACAAGCCTAGACCGATCGCGTTATCATCCTGGGATGCAGCCGTAGCGTTTTGGCAACATCAAGCCAATGCTGGAAATGAAACAGCAACGGCGCTAGTGGAAGCAGCGCGTTCCACACCACCAGAAACGCTCCAGATTGAACCAGTGAGTGATATCGAGCCAGTTGAGACTCCCTATCCCAAAGACATCGACGGTGCGATCGCGGCGTTACCCCAAACCGATGAATTTCCCCTGGATAACCAACTCCAACAACTGGATCAGGGGTTACGGTTAATCGCCAAATGGTTAGAAGAAGCGGGATTGGATCAACGTGCGATCGCGTCGTGGAAATTGAATGTACTCACCCAGCGTTTTCCGGCTTTAGCCAGTGCTGCTAATCAAGCACAGCAGCTTTTAGTCACTGATTCGGTTGAGGAACCATCCGGGATGATCGCTTCCCAAGTGGCTGAGAAGGTGTCAGAGCAATTAGGACGAAAAGTTAAAGCCGCTCAA
>CAZNNK010000876.1:0-3229 GCA_964574085.1 uncultured Coleofasciculus sp. | reverse complement strand
TCTTGCTCCCCTCTTGCTCCCCTCTCCCAAGCTTGGGAGAGGGGCTGGGGGTGAGGGCTGGCTTAACTTAACCTAGATAGCAAGCCTTGCGCCCCTCCATTTAACGTAGCAAAACCGATGTAAATTGTCAGTAGAAATACCCTAAAAAATAAAACCTACTATTTCCAGCTATTTCCGATTATTTCCCTCTATTTATAAACCATTTACCCCTATTTGCAGACAATTAACTGCAAATTACCACCACACCAATCAATCAAATAACTTTTTCTAACTACCTACTTCCAGTTTTCAATCTATTTTACCCATCGCCACACTAGACCTCATACCCCCAAAATTAACGAGGTCAAACCATGAAATTCCCAACATCCAAAACCTGGAAAAAAAACTCTGGCTATTAGCCGAATTCCTAATTCCTAATCTCATCGGCTGGTTGTTCAAATCCAACCTGGAACCCGGCGTCAGTCTTTGCTTTCTACTGTGGAATTGGCTAATGGATGAACAGACGCAATCCGATGAACGCCAACACCGAAAATCTTGGCTCATATTCTTAATTCTTTCGGGTATGGCATTAACAATATCCTTCAGCAAACCCTCACCCCCCGTTGATTGTCAGACACCTGTAAGGGGCGAGATGAGCGAAATGGGGAAATGAGGGAGATGTTCCATGAAGCGTTTGGAACACGAATTCTTGCCGGGATGACAAAAGCTGAGGTGTTCCCTCTCCCCACTACCAGACTTATTCAGCAACCCCGAATTAGAGTTGATCGTTTAACTATAGGCTTGTCCGGAAGACTTAACCTTGTTGAAACACCTGAACACCAACCGGACAATTTAAATCCTTAGCGATGACGGGACACTTGGCTCTGAGGAGGAAAAAAATAGGCTTGTGAGTATCATTGAGACTCTCATAATTTCCCTGCCCTTTAGCCACAATCAGATCCGCTGCATTAAAGCGATCGCGAAACGCCTCAGAGCATTCGGCTAAAATTGTTCCTGGTGCATCAGAACCATTATCAATCACCGTCACAATTTCACTCATCCCCACGAACTCCGCGTCTACTATCGTCGCATCATTCAGTACGGGATTTCCTCTTACCACATAAGTAACTTTTTGTCGAGGCAGTTGTTCAATCAACAGGCGATCGCAAACAATTTCACCCGCATTATCTCCCAAATATAGAATCGTTTCGGCTTGCTCCACTCCCTGGCGAAACGCCTCAATCACCTGCCGATTCAGAGGAATCGTCGTGGCTTGTTCTAGTACGCGCACCACCGTTTCATCATCAAGATTTTGTTGCACCCCAAAATCAATAATATTGGCAGCAATTGCCAACCGAATCGCCATCTCTAGGGAATCAGCCGCCGATTTTACCTCAGCTAAAAACTGAGGATAAAGACTCATCATCTGCTCATTGCTACGCTCTTTAATCTCACGGTAGGGGTCTGAATTCCCGCTCAACTGTCGCAGCGTGCGGTGAATTTTCATCGCCATGTCTACTGGAGAATGAACGAAATCCATCGTACTCATTTCCTGTAAAACTTGTCGCATCATTCGCTCATGGATGACGGGATTATCACTCGCCATCGTCGCCGCCTCTAAGGTTTGTCGTAAAAAACAAGGAATGCAATCTAAGTAAGTTTTCATCAGTTGGTCATTGGTCACTGGTCTTATGTCTTATGTCATGATTGGCTTCAAAAAAACTCCCTATCTCTTTCTCCTATTGCCTATTGCCTTTTTACCAAGTTGCTGTGTTGACGACCCAAATGAAAATACTATAGACGTTGAACCACCCGTTCCCAGATCGCACGCAGACTCGAGGCGATCGCATCGTCTTTATCTGCATATTCAATCACGCTTAAGCCCTGGGTTTGAGCGGCTGTCACCTTAGCACTATAGGGAATGCGACCCACGTTCAACAATCCCTTGGCTACCGCATAGGCTTCAATCCGTTCCGTCAACTCCTCGTTAATATCTGCCTTATTCACACAAACCATCCCTGGTAGCTGAAACCGTTGCAACAACTCCACCACCCGATCCAAGTCGTGTAGTCCACTGGGAGTCGGTTCAGTCACCAACAGCACCTGATCTGCACCCGTCACAGAAGCGATCACCGGACAGCCAATACCGGGTGATCCATCCGTAATCATTAAACTCAACCCCTGCGCCTGCGCCGTTTCCTTGGCTTTTCGCCGCACCAAAGTCACCAACTTGCCAGAATTTTCTTCCGCAATACCCAAACGGGCGTGAATCATCGGACCATGGCGGGTATCAGAGCGGTACCATTCCCCATTCACCGCTGGCGCAAATTGAATGGCTTGGGCGGGACAAAACCGTTCACAGACGCCGCAGCCTTCACAAGCCAGGGGATCAACGACATAGGTCATCCCCTCCGGGGCGGGATGGATGGCTTCAAAGCGGCAGTATTGTTGGCACTGACCACAACCGATGCATTCAGAAGCATCAATCGTCGCCCGATTTCCCCCCACAAACTCTTGGCGATCGCGGATTGTCGGAGACAAAATTAAATGTAAGTCAGCCGCATCAACATCACAGTCTGCCAGTACCGCATCGGAGGCGAGGGCGGCAAAGGCGGCGACGGTACTGGTTTTACCAGTACCCCCTTTCCCACTAATAATCACCAGTTCTTTCATAAGCTCATCGTTTTATCTCGTGAGACTCCGGGTGAGCGCGAATCAACCCGGAGAGGGATAGAGGTCAAACCGCGCCCTGAGCGAAGTCGAAGGGCAAGGTTTGACAATCCAGTTGAAGGCACGATGATTAATCCCGTGCTTCGCTGCAACAACTGGACTTTTTTCGCGGTGAATTGTCCCAACCGTTTCCAGTTGGCGTCACTAACCGAAACTTGAGTTTTAGTGTCACCAGAACACCAGCCGACGTAAGTTTTTCCAGCTTTTTCGGCGATTACCTTATCACCCTTCCTAATTCCATGGCGGGTAACTGTACCGCCGTACTTGCGTCGCTTACCCCCAATGGAATGGACACACAAATGTAATTGTCTACGGTTGATTGGTGGTCTACGGATTATGGCAAATGGTGCTGGGGTAACTAATTCATAGTGGATAGCGCTAATCGGGAACAGCTTAAACAACTCTTTGACTACCCGTAGCTCTATCTGTCTGTTGGCTCGAATTGACGGCGGCAGTTTGTTCTGCCTGCGATTATCAAACCGAGCTTGACGGTGGCAGCGTTGATCATAAGGCAACTTCC
>CAZNNK010000875.1:1800-3230 GCA_964574085.1 uncultured Coleofasciculus sp. | reverse complement strand
CCAATGTCGCCCCTCTCCCCCAGCCCCTCTCCCACTCCGGGGAGAGGGGAGCAATAGAATCTGACAGGTGTAGGTTTTTTATTTTAGGGGGGGGACAAGGAAGGAAAGAAGACAAGGGGGAAAACTGCTTAAAAAACCTACCCTTGTGAGAGCAAGAAAATCCGGTTCCCCTTCTCCCCACGGTGGGAGAAGGGGTTAGGGGATGAGGGGGAAAATGTCAAGAAACCTCTACAAACCCATCTCTCATCCCTCCACTCCCACAATCGCCGCCAACGCCTCAGCATATTGCTGTAACTCTTTTCCCAGTATTAGCAACTCCTCATGCATTTGAGGTTCTAACGACCAATTTTTCTCATGCTGTTTGGGACTAGCGGTGGGCGGTTTCTGGGCTTCCCAGGTTTGTAATAAGGGATGCCATTTTGATAGAAAGGGGCGCAAACCTTTATTAAGAACCGCAATCGCAATTCCGCCAACAGACTTAGAAGAGATGCCCACATCGGGACCCGCGTCTCTGAGGATTTGCCGGGTAATTGCAAACATACTATAGAGAGAATTGAGCGCTTCTCGCAGCAGTCCTTGGTCGGCTTCTAGGGATTGTACTGTGATGCGAGTGACCAGTTCAATGTAGAGTGACCAAGCGGCTTTGCGTTCGGTTTCATCGACTTCCCATTCTGCACCACCGATGCCAAATGGGAGGCTGACTGATACTTTTTTTAACTTGGCGGGGTCTTGTTTGGGCATAAGTTTGGTTCGTTGATAAATTCACTAGAGTCTAGGTTGAACTTAAGGTAAATGTATTGACAATTTTGGCGATATCTGATAATTGATTGGGATACAGTTGGGCGAGATGTCCACACATTTGATAGGCAGCATCTAGGTAGTAAGCAGAGGGAATTAACAGACGCTTGAAGTTTTCTTTATCGCCTGTTTTGACAAAGGTAGCCGCGATATCGGGAAGGTGTTGATTGCGGTTAATGAGAATTTTCTCGGCGGTTAAAAGTGCCTGTTCAATTCTTATGGCTTCTACCTGAGCTTTGGCAATCTCAACCAGCGCCAATTCCCGGTCTTTGGAATTCTCAATTTGCTGGGCTGTGTGGATGGCGGCGGCGAAGTTTTCTACCTGTGCCTGTGCTTTGGCTATCTCACGCAGCGCCTCTGCCCGTTTGTCGGAAGACTCAATTTGCTGTGCGGTGTCGGTAGCGGCGGTGAAGTTTTCTGCTGTTGGCTGGGCTTTGGCTATCTCAAGCAGCACCCTTGCCCGGTTGTAGGAATACTCAATTTGCTGAGCGGTGTGGATGGCGGCGGTGAAGTTTTCTGCTGTTGGCTGGGCTTTGGCTATCTCAACCAGCGCCTTTGCCCGGTAGTAGGAAAGCTTAATTTGCTGTGCGGTGTGGATGGCGGCGGCGAAGTTTTCTGCCTGTGTCTGGGCT
>CAZNNK010000875.1:0-1700 GCA_964574085.1 uncultured Coleofasciculus sp. | reverse complement strand
TGAAGTTTTCTGCTGTTGGCTGGGCTTTGGCTATTTCAAGCAGCGCCTCTGCCCGGTAGTAGGAATCCTGAATTTGCTGTGCGGTATCGATGGCGGCGGCGAAGTCACTCGCTTCGACCAGATTCTGGCACAGATTGGCGAGACTATTATCCTCTAAAATTCGCCTTAACAGCACTGTAAACGTCCCTTTTGTCGCTGTCAATAGATACGTCAACCAGTAAACCGCACAATCCTTCATCCAATCTTCTGACAAACGGGGCAAATTCTTATGCTGCGATCGCTCCAATATTTCCCGCGCTTGTTCCATTTTCTCCCCATCTTGGCTGGCATCTTTTGCCAACTCCCATGCCAGCAGCAGATACCACAGAACACAGCGTTCCGGATCAAACTTCTCCGCCAATGCCAAGGCTCCGTCAATACTGCCTAATCGTAATATATCCAGAGGTGACTCCTGAGCGACTTGCATCACTCGCCCTGCGTGTACCAGCAGAAACTCTGCCATCCCACCTGCATTATCCGTTTCCGCTGCACCCGACAACGCTATCTGCACCGTCTTTAGAGGCAAATCCGGCTGTTCTGGTAAATGCTGCCGTTGAGCCGTGACAAATTCCTGATTACGAGCCAATTCATACAACTCCCCCCACCGCTTTGCCAATCCCAAATGTTCGGCATAATATCGTAATCCATAATCGGAACGCTCCAATTCCCGCCATTTGGCACAATAGTCAATTAACTTAGCTTCCGCCAAAGACGCCTGACGCCCCAGCGCCCCTTTAAACTCCTGGGCGAGTAAGGGGTGAGCAAAACTATAATTACCCGTTTGAATACTAAACCACCGTGTCACCTGCCAGGGTAAATCCGCTAAATCCCAGGCATTCAACGCAGTCAACGCTTCAATATCATCCTCAGATAACGCTCCCAACGCCACTGACAGCAACGCAAACAACTCCCGCACTTCCCCTTGTCGCTTAATCTCCTCAACCTTGGCAAGTTGGCGAAACTGTTCTTTCACATAAGCTTTGAACCCACCGGGACTATTCCGGAGTACCCCCTGCACATCCTGACGCTTTTTTGCCGCCTGTCTCAACTCATCAATCAGATAACGCAGGTAAAGCGGGAATCCCCCGGTTATCTCATCCAGCCGTTGAACAAAATCCTGATTCTGGCTATAGGTGACTAACTCGCTGATTTGCGCCAGCCACTTAGGAATTGCTTCACGGCGTAGCCGCTTCAGATACAATCTCTGAGCATTATCTGTCCAATTCCGCAGATATTCCGGCTCATCCCCTACCTCAGCGCGTGCTGAAGCAATCACAAACACCCCATCCGGGAGCCTGGTAAAAAACGGCTCCAATGGTTCTGAAGCTTCATCCAACCCATCCAACACAATCACCAGACGCTTACCCTCTGGTGAGACAGGTTTCTCCAGCATCCCCACCAGGATATCCCGCATCTGATTTGGATCATTAGGAAACTGTCCATTTCTAAGGTTGTGATACAGATAGAGTTGTTTGAGCAGATGGCGATAGGCTTCCGAGACTAAGCGCGTCTTCTGGTAACGATAACTAAAACAGTGATAGGCGATGAAACAATCCTCCTGCTGGGTTTGTTGCCAATGAGACAAGAGAGCCGATTTGCCAAAACCCGCCGCCCCCGTTACCAATAGCGCGCCCCTGGGGCGGTGGGGGGCGGGGGGGTGG
>CAZNNK010000874.1:0-3239 GCA_964574085.1 uncultured Coleofasciculus sp. | reverse complement strand
CCCCCTCAACCGTGGCAAAATCAATTTTGCGGGAAAGCTTCCGACTCCTCCAAGGAGGTGGACAAATTTTGATTCTGGATGGCAATCAGCGAACCTTACGTCAAGTAAACTGGTTAACGGAGGTGTTTGAAGAACCCTATATTCAAGCTTATGCTGCCGATAGCGTAGATGCTTGGATGGGTTCAGCCGGATTTGAAGTGGTGCAGACTCAAGACGTGTGGTGGCTGAATCAAGTGACCCAGGGAATGAAACCTCTCCCCGTAGAAGGACAAGTGTACCAACGGACTCAACGCCGTACAATCGACGACTTCAGTTCCCAAGGTATTCCAGCTCCAGCATGATAGTAACGAATTTAATATGAGTTTAAAGGCAGTTCTGTTTGATTTCAACGGTGTGATTATCAACGATGAGTCGATTCATCAGCAACTCATCGAAGATATTCTGCTGGGCGAAAATCTGCGTCCCTCGGCGGCGGATTACTGGGAGGATTGTTTGGGGCGTAGCGATCGCGCTTGCTTAAAAGTATTATTGGAAAAACGAGGTCGGGTGGTAAGTGATGACGACTTAAGCCGTTTGATCTCCCAAAAAGCCGACGCCTATCGCCGTCAACTGGAAACTCTGTCTAAATTACCTATCTATCCGGGAGTTGAAGATTTAATTTACAAAATCCGCGTGGCTAAATTACCCATGGGGGTGGTGAGTGGGGCATTGCGATCAGAAGTGGAGTTAGTCTTGGATCGGACTCAACTCTTGCCCTATTTTCCGGTTATTGTAGCAGGCGATGACATTAAGGTCAGTAAACCCGAACCGGATAGCTATCTGTTAGCCGTAGAACGCCTCAATCAGCAGTTTCCAGAACTCAATGCCAAATCCTCAGATTGTCTTGCCATAGAAGATACACCGACAGGCATTGAAGCCGCCAAACGAGCCGGGATGCAAGTCGTCGGCGTTGCTAATACCTATCCCTTCCACATGCTTCAGCGTCAAGCCGACTGGACGGTGGATTACTTGCATCAGCTGGAACTTGAGCGAGTGCAGGAAGTCTACGCTCAAGTTGTGAGTTAGACCTTGAGCGGTGCGATCGCAGCCGATCTAAACTTAATAGAAGCAGGAAGTAAGCATCAAGGTTAGATTGGACTAGGTTCGACTAGCTTTGAGTAGGTCTTATGTAACGGTTGGGCTTCTTGTGCCAATAATTCGGCGGCTTTTTCCTGAGTCGCGGGGCTTGAGTTTGGCGGGAAAAACTGTTTCATCGTACAGTCTGGATGAGGGGGATTGACATAAGACGTAGCTTGCTTCTCAAGGATAGCGAGTATGGCGATCCCCATCGCCCGACTTTAATTTTGTCCGACTACTTCTATCAGGAGATTATATGCCATTATACGCAGAGTTACACCGTCATCTGGGGGGTTCAGTTGTACCTCGGATTCTCTGGCGATATTTTCAACGCCAAACTGATCCGTTGACCCAGCGATTTTCTGACTATGACGACTTTGAGGAATTTTACACGCGATCGCGCAACACATTAGATGAGTATTTGGAACTGCACACGTTAGTCGAACATGTGCAAACGGCGCAAACGTTACCCTATTTTATTTATCGCTTAATTCGCGGCGCGTATATCTTTGAGAATTTAGCCTATTTAGAACTTCGCTATACGCCTTATTTACGCACGCCAGAACAATTAAGTCAATCGGAACGGATTGATCAGATGGCGCAGATTGTGGAGATTGTTGGACAAGCCAGTCAAGTCCAGGATTATCCCATGGTGACGAGTCAAATTCTCTGTATGCATGCGCGGCTTCCTTATGCGGTGAATAAGGCAATTGTTGACCTTGCTGCCCAAGCCAAGGATTATGTTTGTGGGGTGGATTTGGCAGGAGGAGATGCCCATTATGGTGAACGGTTAGCTGAATTTTTAGGACTCTATCAATATGCGCGATCGCTCGGTCTGAATACAACGGGTCATCTCTACGAAACCAGCGACGGTTGTTATCCGGAACTGTTGCCCTATTTAATGCGGATTGGTCATGGAATTCATATTCCCTTGAAGTATCCAGAGTTGTTAAACGATGTCGCCCAACGACAGCAATGTTTAGAAGTCTGTCCCACAACCTACTTAAAAACCGGAACCCTGGAGGATATTCATCAACTGAAAGTCGTCTTTGATTCCTGTTTCGAGGCGGGGGTTGACATTGCCATTTGTACCGACAATGCCGGATTAAATAATGTGCGCTTACCCTTTGAGTACGAAAACTTATTAACCCAAGATATCATTGATTTTGAGCAATTGCAAGCTTGTCAAAATGCCGCCTTTCGCCACGCCTTTGCTTGGCCCCATAAACAGCATCCCACCTCTCTATTAACTGGATTGTTGAAAAATCCCAGAGACGAGGTTATCGCTGCCAATGGTACACCCAGAACCAAAGATTAGAGGAAAATCAATAATGGCTCTCATCCTTGTAGTGCGAGCATCTTGCTCGCTACTAATACCCTATTGCTCCCCCTGCTTCCCCTACTTCCCCTACTCCCCCTGCTCCCCCTGCTCTCTAACCCCACCACAATACTTATTCAGCAGACCCTAATTCGGGTCGTCCACTGTTATTTTTTAAGCTCCGCCTCATTTGTAATTGTAAATTCATTTGACACCCGTTCCGAAAACGGTAATAACTCTGATTCAGTTAACGAATCAGACAACTGTTGATAAATTTCTCGAACTAATCGATACCGACCAGGAATGGGAGCGTCAAAGGTGGGTGCGGCATTATATCCAGGCAAATAACCATAAACCTGATAAGTATCTCGGTATGTTTCTCCCGGTGCAATTTCCCAAGGTGGACTTAAACACAGATTTTCTATAGGAGAGTATACTGTTACCCATTTCCCATCCCTATATTTTTGTAATTGAGGGGCAGATGGTTGATTACAACCGATGAAATAGACAGTATTATCTGTCGTATTTGTATATTCAGTTTCGATAGTTAGTTGAACCGCTGGTTGAGGATTATGTATAATCTCGGCGTGGTAAATTAATTGATCAGTACGAATCGCTGAGTTATCTATAGGCTGAGACGTTGCTGAACAGGCTACGGTTACACTGGCTAATGCCATGGCAAACAATCTGACTCTCTGGTTTAATTTCATCGCCACATTGACTGGATATGCTTAAGATTAATTACACTGAGTTAAGCTGTCATGCATTTAAATTGGGTATTAGCAGCGAGCAAGATGCTCGCACT
>CAZNNK010000873.1:0-3240 GCA_964574085.1 uncultured Coleofasciculus sp. | reverse complement strand
GCGATGAAGTCAGGACTTGACGATTATATTATTAAATCGCCTCAGCATTATACTCGTCTTGCCGCCGCCGTGCGAGCCGCATTGGAGCGCTCTAAGCAACATCAAGCCTTCAAAGAGATGCAACAGCGATATCAACAACTCTTTGAAAGCGTACCCATCGGACTTTACCGGATGACACCAACGGGTCAAATTATTGAAGCCAATCCAACCCTGTTACAACTGTTAGGATATCCCAGTCTACAAGCCTTGCTGGACACAAATATATCCAAGCACCTTGTCGATACCCAAGCCAATCGTTTATGGCAAAGTCAGATAGACTACGAAGGAGTGGTACGAGACTTGGAAATACCGATGCGTCGGTGTGATAATACGATGATTTGGGTACGCTATAATGCTCGTGCTATTCGCAATGCTCAGGGCGAAGTCATGTACTATGAGGGCGCGATTGAAGATGTCACCCAGCGCAAGCAAGCGGAAGCAGAACGGACTCAATTACTCAAGAGTGAACAAGCCGCCCGGGCTGAAGCCGAAACCGCGAATCGCTTAAAAGATGAATTTTTAGCCACCCTATCCCATGAACTGAGAACACCCCTGAATGCGATTCTAGGATGGGCGGGACTCTTGCGGAGAAAGCAGTTGAGTTCAGACAAGCTTGAGCGGGCGTTAGAAGTAATTGAACGCAATGCTAAGTCTCAAGCCCAGCTTATTGATGACTTGCTGGATGTGTCACGGATTATTCGGGGTAACTTGCGCTTAACTGTGATCCCTGTTGACTTGCAGCAGGTTATCAACGCCGCAATTGATACCTTACAACCCGCCGCCGATGCTAAAAGTATTCAGATTGACTCATTTTTAGAACCGAGTCAGGCTGTAATTAAGGGGGATAGCGATCGCTTACAACAAATTGTTTGGAATCTTTTGTCGAATGCGATTAAATTTACCCCAACTCACGGACAAGTCAAGATTTATTTGGAATGGTTGGAAAAGGCGGTACAAATTCGGGTACAAGATACGGGGAAGGGGGTATCCGTTGACATTGCGCCTTACATTTTTGACCGCTTTCGCCAAGCCGAAGGCTCAATAACTCGTTCCCATGGCGGGCTAGGATTAGGACTGGCTATTGTACGTCACTTGGTTGAACTCCATGGGGGAACCGTGTGGTGCGAAAGTGATGGAGACGGAAAGGGGGCTACTTTTACCGTACAGCTACCCCTCCAACCTCAAGCAAACGCTGAGAGCGTCGGTTTGTCTACCCCCAGTTAACAGTCACAAAAAGTAGTAATTGTAGGGGCGGGTTTAGCCATTTAATTTTGATACTCACCGATAACCTCTCAACAAAACCCGCCCTTCGTCATCCTCTAGGGAAGTTTATACCCTGAGATAGAAACCATACAGCCAAAACTTGAGGATAATAGAGCATCAATATCTCATCTCATGAATTCATCCCCAAAAGCTAACCTAAGCAATAGAAGGTAAAATCATGAAAATTGTTGCTTTCAATGTTGAATCCTGGGAACAGGATATCTTTCAAAAACTGAGTTCCTTCCATCAAGTTGAATGTGTGGAGCAGTCACTAACTACAGACAACGCTAGCGACTATGCGGATGCCAATGTTATTTCCACGTTTATCTACTCAGATTTAAGCACAGATGTTTTAAAACAATTCAAGAATCTGCAAATGATCGCCACGCGATCAACAGGCTTTGACCACATTGATACTGACTATTGCCAAGACCATGGCATAAAAGTCTGCAACGTACCCACCTACGGTGAGAATACTGTCGCTGAACATGTTTTTGCACTGCTGTTAGCCCTCAGCCATAATCTAATCGAGGCAACTGATCGCACTCGCAAAGGTGATTTTTCCCAGGTCGGGCTTCAAGGCTTCGACTTGCGGGGTAAAACCTTGGGGGTAGTGGGTACAGGAAATATTGGACAATGCGTGATTGAAATTGCCAAGGGATTTCGCATGGAGGTTGTGGCATTTGATGTGAAGCCAAAAGCAGAATTGGCGTCGCGGCTGGGATTTCGGTATGCCGAGATGAAAGACGTCTTATCCGCTGCTGATATTGTCACCTTACACGTTCCCGCAAATCCGAAAACCCATCATCTGATTTCCACTGAACAATTTGATGCCATGAAAGATGGTGTTATTTTAATTAATACCTCTCGTGGACCTATCGTCGATATCAGAGCCTTATTGCAGGCGTTGGCTGAGGGAAAAGTGGCTGCGGCTGGTTTGGATGTACTACCCGAAGAACCGGTAATGCGCGAGGAAGCCGAACTCTTGCGATCGGTTTATCGCAAACAGCACGATTTAGAAACCTTACTGGCGGATCATGTTTTACTGCGCTTACGGAATGTGATTGTTACTCCTCATAGTGCTTTTAATACCAAGGAAGCTGTGCAGCGGATTATCGATACAACGGTTGAAAACATTATCAAATTTGCCGAAGGTAATCCTAAAAACGTTGTCGCGTAATCAATGGTGTTTACAGGATTTGTTCAGTAAGTCCTAATTCGCGTTTGATTGATAGATTTGGCGATATTTATCAACAACTGAGGCAATGGCTTTGACTCGTCGTAGTTGATCTTTGTACACACAGTCCCATTCAGTTATAGGTAGGTTTTCTCTGGCGCAGATGCCTAAGAGTCCTGTGGCTTTGTTGGAACCTGTCTCTAAATCCAACTCATTATTGACATTGAGGTAAAAGGATGCTGTTCTTGCCCATGCTAGGGCATCAATTCCCTTCAACCCGCCCTTTTTGGCAATGGCGAGGGCTTGGGGAAAGTGGCGAGAATGGATAGGCATTGCCTGATTGTATAAATCAGCGACATTGAGTAAAGCCTCTAAATCCCGTTCTGGGTCAATACCCGCCTCATTCAAATCAACTAGATGAGTAGGTAATCGCGATCGCGATCGCTTTAAACACAGTTGTTCGGCTAAGGCAATATCTCCGCCACTGCGTCCTTGATCACTACAGGGTCCATAATTGGTGACTACATCCCCCCAGGATAAGTTACCCGGATCAGTATGTCCAAAGTAGAACCGAGTTTGCTGAACGTAGAGTTCGCCATTTTCAATAAACAGGCGATAATTCCCCTCGGCTACCCCAATAGCCACCATCCCTAAAGAGGTTGGTGTCGCAAACAGAGGCTGATAGGTGCTGAGGCTTTGTTTGAGATCGAATGGACGCGAGAGAACCGGAAGAGATTTCTGGGATACCTCCGAGGCGGGAG
>CAZNNK010000872.1:0-3241 GCA_964574085.1 uncultured Coleofasciculus sp. | reverse complement strand
GTTGAGGGTTGTACCGAATCCGACACAGATATCAAACCCCCGTGGCGAGAACGGAAACAGGGATATTTAAAGAAGGTGCGCCAAGGGTCAGACGCCGTGCGGCGAGTGGCTTTAGCCGACAAACTGCACAACGCGCGATCGCTGGTTATGGAAACCCGGTGTCAGGGCGAAGAGATTTGGTCAGTCTTTAGTGCAGGGAAGCAGGGGACATTATGGTTTTACCATGCATTCTTGGACTTGTATCGCACCCCTAATCCTAGTCCGATGGTCGCAGAATTAGCACAAGTTGTCAGCACTTTGGAGTGATTAGCGCTCTATTGTCACTCTGGGACAACAAGGTGCAGCGCTAATCAGCATTTACCGGCTTCGCGGGAATCCCCACCCTCAGCAGATCCTTCGCAGGTTGCAAGGAAGAAGGATATTACGGTTATTTCGGCGGACATGATATCATGTACAGACGCGCCACGGCGCGTCTGTACTGCCAGGTTATCTCTGGCAATCCGCGTCTTCACGAAGTAAGGGGCGGTTCATGAAACGTCAACACATCTCTCCTTGTCTCCCTGCACTCTGGCTTATTTCAACGAAACATACTGCTGACTGAACTGTCTTCATGAATACGCCAGATGGTTTCTCCCAATAAGTTAGCAACTGAAAGCACCGTAAGCTGATCAAAGTAATTGTCTTGAGCAACTGGAATTGTATTGGTGACAATCACTTCTTCAAAGATTCCACTGGAGAGGCGTTCAATCGCAGGTGGCGAAAAGACGGCATGGGTAGCACAAGCATACACTTGTCTAGCTCCCTCTTGACGCAAAATTTTAGCACCCGCAGAAATCGTTCCCGCCGTGTCAATCATGTCGTCTACCAAGACAGCCGTTTTGCCCTTGACGTCTCCAATCACATTCATCACTTCTGCCACATTATGGGCTTGTCGTCGCTTGTCAATAATTGCTAAGGGCGCATCATCCAGCTTTTTAGCAAACGCTCTGGCTCTAGCGACACCACCCACGTCGGGGGACACAACCACCAGATCAGGGAATTGCTTGCTTGCCAGATAGTCCAAGATCACTGGAGAACCGTAGACATGATCGAAGGGAATATCGAAATACCCTTGGATTTGGGCAGAGTGTAAATCCATGGCTAATACCCGATTTGCGCCCGCCTCGGTAATCAAATTTGCCACTAACTTAGCAGTAATTGACTCTCGTCCGGCGGTTTTGCGATCGGCTCTAGCATAACCATAGTAGGGAATCACAGCAGTAATCTGCCGTGCGGATGCTCGCCGACAGGCGTCAATCATAATCAGCAATTCCATCAGGTTATCGTTGACCGGATGGCAACTCGGCTGAATTAGGTAAACGTCACACCCACGAATGGATTCTTGAATTTGGATGTATAACTCGCCATCGGCAAATCGTTTGCGAACCATTGGTCCGATGTCCATGCCCAAATAGCGAGCCACCTCTTGTGCCAATGGCACATTAGCAGACCCAGAAAACAGGCGGAGACGATTATTATCCGCAATTAGCGGCAGCGTAGGCTGAAGCGTTAACGTTGCAGAACGGCTCACAGCAGACCCTCGAAGCTCATTTCAAGGCAATCTTAACATTTGCTGTTCTCTGTTCCCTGTTCCCTGTTCCCTAATCTCAATTTAAGTGAGGGTCTCCTCAACAGCCACAGATAAAATAAATGTAATAAATGCCAGGAAGTGACCGTCTTCTCATAAAATTTAGACGGGTAGACCATCCTTCCTGTTTTCCCCTAACCTCCAATTCACAAGCTCATGGAACAACCGATCGCCTCTGGAACTATTCTGCAAGCCCGTTACCACTTGATCCGGGTTCTGGGTCAAGGGGGATTCGGTCGCACTTACCTGGCGGAAGACCTGAATCGGTTTAAAGAACTTTGTGTGCTCAAAGAATTGATTCCGCCTCAGACTGAAGCCTATACCTTGGAGAAGTCCAAAGAACTGTTCCAACGGGAGGCAACCACCCTCTATCAAATTAAACACCCGCAAGTCCCGGAATTTCGAGCCACGTTTGAGCAGGATGGGCGGTTGTTCTTGGCACAAGACTACGTGGAGGGGAAAACCTATCGCGAGTTACTCAATGAGCGCCTAGAACAGCTAGCTGGCAATCCCACACCCGGAACAGAAGCCGTAGGGATTCCCACACCGCCTCAAAATACACCCCTGGGAAATCCTGTCTTCTCCGAAGCCGAAGTTAAACAGCTACTCCAGCAATTATTGCCCGTATTAGAACATATTCACAGTAAGGGGATCATCCACCGCGATATTACTCCCGATAATATTATTCTGCGCCAGGGCGACCAACTCCCGGTATTAATTGACTTTGGTGTGGTCAAGGAACTCGCTACCCGTTTACAGTCGCCGGATATGGCAACCCCAGCTACAACGGTTGGCAAACTGGGTTATGCTCCCAGCGAACAAATTCAAACTGGAAAATCCTATCCCAGTAGTGACCTCTATTCCCTCGCGGTTACTGCCGTGGTGCTACTGACAGGCAAAGAACCCAGGGAGTTACTGGATAATACCCAGTTAACCTGGAACTGGCAACGATGGGTGACGGTGAGTGATGAATTTGCCCGAATTCTGAACCGGATGCTAAGTTACAGACCAGGCGATCGCTATCCATCTGCAACCGATGTACTTCAAGCGCTGCAATCTCCACCCCCTCCAGCCGCCTCTACAGCAGAACCAGACGCCAACGTTTCCGGTATGGCAACGGTAGCCGTAGGACGACGTCCGGAACCGCAGACACCACCCGCGAGACCAGCCGCGCAATCAGACCCCGCGATTCCTGAACCCAGTAACGACTCGATTTGGGAAAAGCCTGGGGTTGTTGTGGCAATTGGTGCTGTATTAGCCATAATTGCCGGGGTGGGTTCTTGGGCAATTGCTAATCGATTAAGACAGGAACCGACTTCCCCAGAAACAATTGTGGAGTCTCCGTCTCCTTTGCCCACGGAAACTGAATCTCCCTCCCCTTCACCCAGTCCTAGTCCCCGCGCCTATAGTCAAACTCTGGATTTGTCTCCTGAGAAAGAACTGTCTATCGAAAGCTCATTACAGCCCAATGCTATTGTTAACTACCAGATTCAGGCGGAACAAGACCAGACGCTGGAGGCATTTATTCCCACAGAAGGGGTATATATGACCGTCCTCGGACCCGACGAGCAACCCTTGGGCGATCGCGCGACACGGGTGCAACAATGGCGAGGT
>CAZNNK010000871.1:0-3248 GCA_964574085.1 uncultured Coleofasciculus sp. | reverse complement strand
ATATTTTTCCTGAATGTCCGGAGTTTTTGTCAAAACCTTTGAATAAGGGTATTACGTGGCATTTTATTGATGCCAATGACTGATTATGCCGATCCATCAACTATCCGGCTAATAGCATGGCTATGGACGTTAGCGAAGTATGCCATTTTATGGATCAGAATATTTATCTATCGTGTTTATTTGTTGTCGATGATTTTAGGTTTAATCATTTTTTAAAATCCCCCAAGAGTATTGTTAAATAAAAATCGATAACACAAACCTTACAAATTAGCTTAATATACGAACATAAAATAATGCCATTTTCCAATGACACTAAAACAAACTAAGGGCGTTTTTTCTTTTACAAGAGAATAATGAAGCGCAGATTCATCGAAAAAATACAAGATTTGGCTGATTTATTTGGTAAATTTAGTGAGTATACTAGATCTTTGATGCTTTCATTAAAATTAACATTTGAATAGAGAAGAATCTATGTCTAGCAAAAGATTGATACCAGGCTTTTTTGGTCAAAAAAATGAAACATCTACAAGTCTTTAAAATGAGTTCATTTATATCTGTGGAAAAATTATGAAAGTAGCGCCAATCCATATCTCAAACCTTGAGAATCAAGAATTTTTACACGAATCCGCTGAGAGGGTAGAACTGATAGAGCAGTTACTGGCAATTGGTACAGCCCTTTCGAGTAGTAATGATTTGGAGGAACTACTCAGACTAATTTTATCCAAAAGCCGGGAAATTACATTCAGTGACGCAGGAAGTCTGTATCTGATCGATCACACTCAGGCAGAGCCGAGATTGTTATTTAAGGTGGCACAGAATGACTCGCTACCCAACAAGCCATTCAACGAGTTCGTAATGCCTCTCAACCGTAAAAGTTTGGCAGGATACGTCGCGTTAACGGGTGAAAGTTTAAAGTTGGCAGATGCGTATCAATTGCCTGTCAATGTGCCTTATGCCCTTGACCGCAGTTTTGACACGAACATGCCCTATCGGACTTGTTCGGTATTAGTGTTGCCGATGCAAAAGCCAGACGGGGAAATTATTGGCGTCTTACAACTGATTAATCGCAAGCGCCGCCCCGATGTCATGCTCACACCCAAAAACGCTGTGGACGTAACCCAGCCCTATTCAGACTGGGAAGAGCGGATTGTGCGATCGCTGGCGTCTCAGGCGGCGATTTCCATTGAACGGAATCATCTCCAAGAAAGTATCGAAAATCTGTTTGAGGGCTTTGTCAGAGCCTCTGTGCAAATTATTGAGACACGCGACCCGACAACCTCGGGTCACTCGGAACGGGTGGCAGAACTCACTGTGCGACTCTGTGAAGAGACGTCGGCAATCAGCAAGGGTTCTCTGAGTTCCGTGTATTTGAACGATCGCCAAATCCGAGAACTCCGCTATGCGGCATTATTACATGACTTTGGCAAAGTGGGAGTCCCAGAAGCCATTTTGGGCAAGCGCAAGAAACTCTATCCCTCCCAGCTAGAGGTGATTCTCCATCGCTTTGCCCTAGCGCAACGCACTCTAGAAATGGAATGCGCTCACAACAAGTTCAAGTACTTACTCGAACATCCTGACCATCGCCATGACCATAACAACTCAACCTCAAACTGTCCTCACTGCCAAAAACTGGAACAGCTTGATACACAACTAGCTCAAGCCATTGAAACAATCAAGCATTATCGGGAATTTGTGCAAAAACTCAATGAACCAGAAGTACTGCTCACTCGCGATTTTCAGGCATTTACAGAAGAGACATTAACTCAACTGACTACCCTCTCCCAGTACACGTATCGAGATGTGGATGGTCAAATCAAACCCCTGATTACCAAAGCAGAGATGGTTCAATTGCTTGTGCCAAAAGGAAATTTAACCCCTGAAGAGCGTCTAGGTATTGAATCTCATGTTACTCACACGTACCATTTTCTCCAACGCATTCCCTGGACAAAGCACCTCAAAGACGTTCCGATAATTGCGTTTGGACATCACGAGAAACTTGATGGCAGTGGCTACCCCAGAGGCTTAAAGCAAGATGAAATTCCCATCCAAACCCAGATGCTCACCGTTGCCGATATCTATGACGCCCTCACTGCCAGCGATCGCCCCTACAAGCGTCGGCTACCCCTAGAAACAGCACTGAAAATCCTGCGACAAGAAGCTGCCAAAAATAAAATTAACAGCGACTTAGTGGAGTTATTTGAGCAACGTCAGGTTTTTAGCGTTTTGGGTCATTCCGTTACGTAAAACCTCTGTAAAACCTACCAATAAGTAGATGGACACAATACAAATAAAAGCTAACGGTTGAGAACTCGCGCCAGCGAGAAGCAAGCTACGTCATTTGTCCTCCCCCACCTGTACGGACACGGCACTGCCGTGTCCCTAGGGAACCTGTCCAAATGGAACCATGGGTTCAAGTCTCGGTCACTTTCTCGTCCCACAGTTATCACATCGGCAAAAATGCTCAGACCAACAATTTGCAATTCTTATCTTTTCGCCGAGTTTTCCCCACCAGATTCCCCAGTGTTTCCACATGAAATTTCCAAGTTTTCCACAAATTACCCCTAGTTTTCCACAGGCATGAACGGCGGGATCAAGCCTATCCCCTCCTATTGGGGATTTTCCCCATCAAGGCGATGGAGACGATACTAGACTGAATTTGTGTAAACTTATGTAACAAAAATTGGCTTCAAAGGCTGATTCCATCGTTAGCATTTTGGCGATTTGAGTGACCTTGTAATATTTCGTATCATTGACAACCCCACCCCATCTCAGTTGAGAATAGTGCGACCTACCCATAAAAAAACTTGAGACAAGCAAAAGCAATAAGAGCAGTGGGTGCTGTGTCTAAGTCTATTTGCCGCCAGGTTTTAGCTACAGTAGCCGATTTCCACAGACATGTAGAGAGCGAGCAAGGTGGCTTTTGTCCCAACACGCTATTCGATAGAGAGGTAACTATGAACGCAACCGTCAGCATCTTGGCAGAAATCCCTGAAGACCTACACGAGTCCCTCAAGCGCTACTTAGAAACCCATCCCACTTGGGATCAAGACCGGGTTTTTGCCGCAGCGCTATCGCTGTTTTTGCTCCAAAATGGGAATGGTAAGACACCCGAAGCCTCCCAGACCTATCGGGCTTGCGCTCGTGTCTACCTAGAATCCCTATTTCAGTCTCCTGCTTAAGTGAAGTAGTGAGATGGTGAGCTGGGGAAGCGGGGGAAGCGGGGGAAGCGTTGGGAGCTGGGGGAGATA
>CAZNNK010000870.1:0-3257 GCA_964574085.1 uncultured Coleofasciculus sp. | reverse complement strand
CTATACCTCAGTTGCCAGCAGCGCCGCGCTCGTCACCACCAACCCCATCTGGGTAGCTTTGCTATCTTGGCTATGGTTTAAGGAAAAACCCTCTCGGTTAACCCTACTGGGAATTGGTATTGCCTTTATCGGCGGTGTCCTGATTGCCTTAGGGGATCAAGAAACGGTTAACGTTAGTTCTAATCCCGCCTTGGGAAATAGTCTTGCCTTAATTGGTGCGGTGATCGTCAGTTTGTATTTATTGTTAGGTCGAGAAGCACAGCGGCGTGGTCTAGGAATTGGCAGTTATATTATTATTGCCTATAGCACTGGCGCACTGGTTTTGTTGCCCCTACCCTTAATCTTTGGTGTTGGCTACTTTGGCTATCCCAGTACCGTTTACCTTTATAGTTTGCTTATGGCAGTATTGCCTCAATTAATCGGGCATACTAGCTTTAACTGGGCAGTGCGCTGGATTTCCCCCACCCTGGTTACCCTAGCGATATTATGGGAACCTGTTGTCTCTAGTTTTTTGGGATATCTCGTTTTTCAGGAACTCCCTGGACGCTTTGTGCTAATCGGTGCAGCCGTTTTATTGGCAGGTGTTGCGATCGCGGTTTTTGGCGCTAGGGAAACCGATGTTGAAGATGGGGGAACGTGAGGACAAGAAAACCAGTACGTTACTGAATGGGTCTACGCCTTAATTCTTGGACTGGGATTTTTGGTGCTTTCTTGAAGACTCTTTTTTAAACAAGGCGCCAAAACCTATAGCTAAACCTGAACCCAGGATAGTCAGCGGTTCGGGTACGGTAGCGACAAGAGAATCTGCCGCAAAATCAACCTCTTGGGGTCCTCCAACTGTCAAGGATACTGATTCTGCCCTACTGAAATCTGTAGCCGCAAAATTGTTAAACGCATTGAAATTGAAGATAGCACTTCCTTCACTGAGTCCGGTCTTCGTCAGGCTTGCCATATCACCGTCACTGTCTGTCACGTCTAATGCTAGCTTTGCCGTCAAATCGACACTGTCAATATCCAAACGGAAGAACTGATTCATACCTCCCCCCGTTAGATCAGCATTCAGACCACTTGCGTTGGTTCCATCCCATGTAAACACCGTCGTACTTTCAATTCCAGCATCGTTGCTAACGGTTGCAAAACCATCTACTACGCTTGCAATCGCACCCAGCTCCGGGTCGTCAAACTCATTCTCATCTATTGTTAATTTGATCTGGCGCTCTCCACCAATTATGTTGGTGGCTCCATTCCTCATACTGTTCATAGCCATAGTATCAGGACTACCCAGGACTTCGACACTTTGATCAACCGTGTTAAAATCATCAATTGTCACCTGGGCGGCTTGAGCTTGACCCACACCCAACACGAATGTTCCAAGTGCCAAACTAGGAATAAGGTATCTATTCATTTTTTGCTGCTTCATGAGATTTAAAAAAATTATCAACTCGTACCGCTGCACAGAATTCAAATTTAAGAATGCTTGTCTTACCAACATTTCCTAGTGTTTGAATAGTTCCGCCGCGTTGTACTAATTCGATTTAATCTAAATCTTTGGCATAAGTTATCCAACTTTAGGAGTGGATAGATAAAAAATATACAATAATTTACAATTTTATTCATTCAAGAACAAATAAAAATTTACGACCTTAGGAGGTTGAAGCTAGGTCATAATTGGGATAAGAAATAAGAGAATTAGACGATTTTCAAGAAAGCATGACCTATGATTCGCTTCATTGCTCCATTTTCCTCATCTGTTCATCACCTCATTAATGGCATGATTCAAGGAAAATGGGATTAGGTCTCTCTGAAGTAGTCAGACAAAAGTAAACGGTGCGCTGTGGCAACTTTTGTAAAAGTCAGCGATCACTGAAAGCGCACCGATTGGCAATTTTCATGAAACTTAATACAGTTAACCTTATTGATGTATGACTACTGAATCTAGGAAGTAGGCGTCGATGCAGTAGTCGATTCCGTTTCCGAACCCGTCGAGAATTTCTGGGTAATCCAAACTGTCAAAATGTGAGACAGCAATCCAATCGGTCCAGCAAATAAACAGAGAACCAGAGAATGAACGGTCCACAACCCAGTCCGTTGCCCCTCCCAGTAAATCCACCGCCCCACAAACAAATCCAAGACTAAAAAGTGAGTCCATCCGGCGGCGGCGATGATTTCGTCTCCAAAGAAGCGGGCAATATCAGCCAGTTGGGGATTGGATAAGGCTTGGGCAGATTCGGGTGTAAGGCTGTTGGCGAAGAAGTAGATGTACAACCCCGCTAATGGAACAAACGGCAGATAGGATTCCATCACTTTTCGGGTAATCCCCCAGTTAGGCAGCAGAATCATCAGTAACCAGAAGGGTAAAACGAAGAGATTCGCGATGGTAAAGAGTAGACTCGGTGTCATAACGTTAAAACAAATGAGGCTTAATAAATAATACGTTATAAACAGGATAGTGGGTAAATTTATGTTACGATTTTAATCGGCATAAGTGGCATATTATTTCGTTTGGAGCCAGCAGAGGAGCAGTCTATGAGTTCTTGGCGCGATCGCTTCAATAAACTGAGTGGCAAAACCCGACTGGTTGTCTGTCGGTTGTTTGTTCATTTAAGCGGGACAGAAGTCGCACCGTTATTGGGAGTGCTGAATCGGGCGGCGCGAGATGCGGTTGAATCCGACGGAGACTTAGGCGTTCTCGGCGAAGGACTGGTGGATATTTGCCAGAACCTCTTACAGTACAATACCTATTGGCAATCGGCGGCGAATGAAGGGGATGTGTTTTGGGATGAAGGGGAGGCGGGAGATTATGTGAGTGAGTTATTTACTGACTCGGCTCAACGGTATTTGAGTGAGCCTGACTTCAATGGGTGTTCATCAGAGGGTGAACCGCTATCATTACCCGCCACTCGTAATTTAATTGTGATGATTACTGTGGCATTTGAGGGGGAAGTGCCGGAACTGGAAACCAATCTGGCAGATAGGGAGGCACTAGAAGAGGGTCTCAAAGCGTTAATTAATCTCCATTACCAAGACCGCTTGCAAGCCATCCAAGTTCACTTTTCTCCGGCTCAGTTTGGTGATGAATTAACCGATGAACAACTGTTGGTTAATTTTCCAGAACTGATTCCTCTATAAGTAGAGGTTGCTGAATAAGTGTTGTGGGGAAGGGAGCTGGGGAAGCAGAGGGAGCTGGGGAAGCTGGGGAAGCAGAGGGAGCTGGGGAAGCAGAGGGAGCTGGGGAAGCAGGGGAAGATGGGGAAGAT
>CAZNNK010000869.1:0-3260 GCA_964574085.1 uncultured Coleofasciculus sp. | reverse complement strand
TGTTCCTTATAGCCTTCTGCCATCTGCCTTCGGACTTCTGCCTTCTTGTACTAGCGTTTTGTGGTATTCTCTCCTGTATTGTCAGTGTTCAAGTTCCAGGGTGATGGCACAAACGTCAACATAAAACCGATATAATCCCCAAGTGGCTCAGATGATGACTCAAGCTGAACCTCTCCTCCACCCCAATCACTGTTTTTCCTAGTCTCTAAATAAATATGTGGGTACACTACCTGTGCCAGTTTCTAACTGCCACAACTGACAAGAAATCTAGTCCTAAGGTCATCTTTTGGTTTACCCTTAGCCTAACTTTTGCAGCGCTTTACAGTCTTTTGGCTCTGCAACAAGTCTTCAGTAGTGAGTATGTTGTCCAGGACGATGCGCGACAGCATGTCTTCTGGATGCGGCGGTTTTTAGACCCAGCGTTATTTCCCCAGGATTTAATTGCCGATTACTTCCAATCCGTTTCCCCTCTAGGCTATACCACTGTTTACAAGCTAATGGCAGGGGTTGGTATTAAACAGGTAAACCGGGAGGTTCGATTATTGCTTCAAATCGTGGTTAGTTCCCTGATCATGTTTTTTCTTGCCCACGCGCTCCTATTCAAGCTTCATGTTCCCAGTCGCTATACGATGCATAGCTTGAGGATTGTACTCCCCCTAGCGGCTGCACTGGCGCTAACGGCGATAGTCGATGCTTTTCTCTACGTTGGACTAAAAAGAAAGCGTTCGTTTGTCACCCTAGGGACAGTTGCGATTATCGGTGCTATAATTGTTTTCTATCCCAATTTGTTTTGGAAAAACTACTTTCCCAACCCCGGTTACAGAATCGGGACAGTATCCCCGTTGTATCAGTTTTTTCAGCAGCAGCCCAAAGATAGCTTGATTGCTTCCTTAGCCGAAGAAGTCAATAATTTACCTGTTTTTTCTCAACGATCCATTTTTTTCGGTAGCGACTATGCGGCTCCCTACCATGTCGGTTATTATCGCGAATTTCGTCAGAGAGAACTGGAGTTGATTCAAGCTCAATATAGTCAAGACTGGGCAGACGTATCGAATTTTATTCAGAAGTATGGTATTGATTTCTGGGTGTTAGAACAAGGAACATTTACGCCCAAGTACATTGCTGATCTGCGCTGGTTCAGAGAATTTGCGCCAACCCAAGACGCATTGGCAAATCTTAAGCAGGGAATCACTCCCGCTTTGTCAAAGGTAATTGACAAATGTTCAGTTTATGAGACAGGAAGGTTCACGGTGCTACAGGCAGATTGTATTTTGAAAACGCCACCCAATTAAAAACGATGCGTTTTGCTCAATTTCTGGCTGAGACAATAACGGATAAGTCAAACAATACTATCCGATTTTGGTTGACTCTAAGCCTTCTCGTTGCTACGCTTTACGGTATTTTAGCTCTTCAGTCTGCCTTCAGCAGTGAGTACGTGGTGCAGGATGATGCGCGACAGCATGTTTTCTGGATGCGGCGCTTTGTAGATCCAGAGTTATTTCCCAATGATATAATCGCCGATTATTTCCAATCGGTTGCACCGTTAGGCTACCGCACCCTGTATCATTTTATGGCAAGAATTGGCATTGATCCGATTGTTTTGAGTAAAGTTTTGCCTCTGGTTCTGGGATTCGTTACCACGGCTTACTGTTTTGGCGTGGCGGTGCAATTGTTACCCATCCCTCTGACTGGATTTATCGCTTCTGTACTGCTGAATCAAAATCTGTGGATGCAGGATGGGTTGATATCGGGAACTCCCAAGGCGTTTATCTATCCTATCCTGTTGGCGTTTTTATATTATCGGATGCGCCAGTCGCTGATCGGAATCGGAATCGCGATCGCGCTGTTAGGATTGTTCTATCCCTCTTTAGTGCTAGTCTGTGCGGTGTTTCTAATTTTGCAGTTATGGCGGTTTAACCGGAAATTCCCCTCTCTGTCTCACAATCGCCGCGATTATTGGTTCTGTTTCACGGGTTTAGCGGTGGCGTTGGTGGTGTTATTCCCCTACGCGATTAGTCTGTCAGAATTTGCCCCAGTAATCACGGCGGCACAAGCCAAAGGTTTACCCGATTTCTTATCTCAAGGGCGAACGCGCTTTTTTATTAACGATGCTTGGTCATTCTGGTTTAATGGACGCAGTGGTATCCGTATTGATACAGCATTAGCGCCGCCTCTGAGTTATTTGGGATTGCTATTACCTGTTCTATTACGCTTTCCCTCTCGCTTTCCCCTCACCCAGCAGGTCACTGGGAAGATGGGAGTCTTAGTTAAGTTCTTATTGGCGTCAGCTATTTTATTTTTAGCCGCCCATGTTCTGCTATTCAAACTGCACCTACCCAGCCGTTATACTCAGCATAGCCTGCGGATTGCGATCGCGCTGGCGGCGGCGATTGTTATCACCCTACTCCTAGACGCGATTTTCGCCTGTAGAGACGTGCCATGGCGCGTCTCTACGGTCAAATTCAGGCAAGTTTGGGCATTGAGTTTAACCAGTGTAATCGGAATTACCTTACTAGGCTATCCTCACTGGGTTCTAAATACATTTCCCTGGACGGCTTATATTAGTGGCAATGTGCCGAGATTATATGCGTTTTTTCAACAACAACCCCAGGACAGTAAAATTGCCTCGTTAGTGGAAGAAGCGAATAATTTACCCACATTCGCCCAACGCTCAATTTTAGTCGGACGTGAATATGCGATTCCCTATCATTGGGGCTATTATCGCCAATTTCGCCAGCGGATGTCAGATTTAATTGAGGCACAATATAGTCCCGATTTGGCGATTGTCCAGGAGTTTATCCAAAAGTACGGGGTTGATTTTTGGCTGCTACCGACTACACCCTTAACCGCTGACTCGATTGCCAATGATGCTTGGTTGATGCAATACCAACCTGCGGCGAATCAAGCCATAGCCCAACTTGAAGCTGGGAAACAACCCATTTTGGCATCGTTGAGCAGTGATTGTGCAGTTTGGGAAACACCAGGATTGATGGTTCTAGAGGCAGAGTGTATCCTAAAACCCAGACGCGATCGCTAAACGATTAAGATTTACGTTTATGACAACAGTATTCAACTTTCTTCCTTACCTTCTGCCTCCTGCCTTCTCTCTACCGAAGCGTGTAAGTATTCCACCGGACATGATATGAAGGGAGATAATTTCCAACTCAACCTTCAAAAACCGCTATACTGAACGTTAAACGGAGTCGTTTTCAACAACTCCACGCTACTAACGTAGAGCGTGGAGATTGACGGACAAACGT
>CAZNNK010000868.1:0-3265 GCA_964574085.1 uncultured Coleofasciculus sp. | reverse complement strand
ACCTACAACCTATCCCACAATTTTAGCTGGGTCATGCCAGTAGGGTGGGCATTGCCCACCAACCTTCAGTCAGTACCATTCACCTGAAGTGAAAACATCTCTAATACCTTGATACAAACCCCACCCTAACCCTCCCCTTGTCAAGGAGAGGGAACCAGGAGGGAACTAATTTTTCCCTGATCCGCTGTAAAAAAAAAGAGAGGCTCAACATGTCAATTAATGGCACAATAATGCAATATTTCCAATGGTATATTGATCCCAATCTGATCCTGTGGAATGACGTTAAAACTAAGGCACAAGAATTAGCCGATGCTGGATTCACCGCCTTGTGGCTACCTCCAGCCTACAAAGGAATGGGAGGCACTTATGATGTCGGCTACGCCGTGTATGATATGTATGATTTAGGGGAATTTGATCAACATGGCACTGTTCGCACCAAATACGGGACTCGCGAACAATATTTAGCCGCGATAAACGCCTTACACGAATCAGGAATACAAGCCTACGCTGATACGGTTCTGAATCATCGTATGGGGGGTGATGCGACAGAGATTGTCCGCGCTACTCCCTTTAATGAATATGATCGCCTGCATCCTAAAGGATGGACACGAGATATTAAAGCCTATTCTCATTTTAAGTTTCCGGGTCGTCAGGGCAATTATTCTAACTTTGAATGGCATTGGTGGCATTTTGATGCGGTGGATTACGATGATTTTACCAAGGAACCGAATACGCTTTATCTGTTTGAGGGGAAAGCCTTTGATGATTATGTGGCGTTAGAAAAAGGAAATTTCGCCTATTTAATGGGATGTGATCTGGATTTCCAGAGTCAAGAGGTGCGCGATGAAGTGACTCGTTGGGGTAAATGGTATCTGGATACCACAGGCGCGGATGGTTTCCGTCTGGATGCGATTAAACATATTTCATCTTGGTTTTTCCCCCAATGGTTAGATGAGATGCGATATCATGCGGGTAAAGATTTGTTTGTGGTGGGTGAATATTGGTACAACAATATTGACACCTTACACTGGTATATCAACGCCGTTAATGGCAAAATGTCGGTATTTGATGTGCCACTCCACTACAATTTCTATTACGCCAGTCGTTCTGGTGGACATTATGACATGGGGAGTATTCTCAATGGCACTTTGATGCAGCAACGTCCCACCCATGCGGTTACATTTGTAGAAAACCATGATTCCCAACCGTTACAGTCATTAGAAGCGCCAGTAGAACCCTGGTTTAAGCCCTTAGCGTATGCGATCATTCTATTGCGCCGCGAGGGGTATCCTTGTGTCTTTTATGCCGATTATTACGGTGCAGAATACGAGGATTATGGCAAAGATGGTAATCGGTACAAGATTTTTCTTCCCTCTCACCGTTGGATTATTGACAAACTCCTCTATGCTCGCAAAGAGTATGCTTATGGGGATCAATACGATTACTTTGATCACTACAATACAATTGGTTGGACGCGCTTAGGGGATCACGCTCATCCGAAAGCCATGGCGGTGATTATGAGTGATAGTGTGCCAGGTTACAAGTGGATGGAAGTGGGTAAACCGAATGCCAAGTTCTATGATTTAACCGAACATATAAAAGAACCCATTTATACCAATGAATGGGGATGGGCAGAATTTCGGTGTAACGGCGGTTCTGTTTCCGTTTGGGTTCAAGAATAAGCGATGAATCAATGTAGGTTGGGTGGAGCGACAGCGATACCCAACATTTCCTTGAGGGATATGGCTGATAACGTTTATAGATGTTAGGTTTCGTACCTCAACCCAACCTACGGCGATCGCACTACAGATCCCTCGCTTTTCACGGGTTAGAATGTAGATTGGGTGGCGTGATCGAACTCCTGTAACGTTCGTTTAGCGCGATCGCTCCTCAAGCCAACTTGACAAATCCGCCAAACTGTTGAAGTCTAAAAAATCTTCTCCTAAGCTTTCTAAATCTTCAAGAGATAAATCCTCAATTTTGCGGCTGAGCGTCGCCGGGATGTCTCCAAAACGCTTTTTAAGTTGGCGCATGATTAAGGCAAGTGCTTCAGTGAGTCGTCCTTTCTCTTCAGCATAAGTAATTCGTCCTTTCTCATCTTGCAGCATCATCCCTCGCCGATCAACAATGTCCAATTCTTCTACTGTCATGTTGGCTTGATTCGCCAGTTGTAACGCAAATTCTATCTCTGATACTTCTGCCAAACTCTCAGGAATACTCTCTAAACGTGCCGCTTCTTTCAGAAAATAAATCCATTTATCTGCCAAAGTATGTACCTCAGACAGGGTTTTCTTGAATTTCGGTAATTCTACAAAAATTAGCCGCAGTTCATTTCCGAGAATTGGAAACTTATCCTCTTCCTCATAAAAGGAAAGCTTACTGATTATTTTCTCTGTATTTTGAAATAATATGAAATCCGTGATTGTCACCGCTATTGCCGGATTGAGAAGGGGATAATCTTCTCCTTTTGCCAACTGGTTGCTATAGGCTTTTGCCAGATTATACGCCACTCGCTTATTAAATGCTGACATAGAGGCAATTTGCATCTCTATGATCACAATCGAGCCATCGGCTAACACCGCTTTTACATCTAAATAGGTTTCTTTTAAGCTAATCACCTGACCGGGATTATAGGGATTTACAATCGTTAAGGATTGAATCACCTTCTCGCCGTCATAAATGATGGCATTCAGAAAACTGATTAAAATGGCTTGACTTTGTTCGGAGCCGAATATTTTTTTAAAGGCATAATCAACCTTGGGGCTAATAAATCTCATGGATTTCTCCCGTTCAAGCTTGAAAAGACAGAAGATAGTTTAATCGTAACACAAGTTCCCGCTGACCCTGAGCTATTTCCAGCCTCAAATAACACCACAGGGCTACACCCAACTATCACCCTTGCGCCCTTCTAGTCAACTTTACAAATCTTCTAAACGGTTGAAGTCTAAACAATCTTTCCCTAAACATTCTACATTTTTAACGCTAGGATTAAGGATAATCATCATTAGAAGCGATCGCGTTGACGTTTATCGAGGACTAAACAACGATGAGTGGAAAAAAGATTTTAATGGTCGTTGGCGATTTCGTCGAAGACTACGAGGTCATGGTGCCATTTCAGGCATTGCAAATGGTGGGACATACCGTTCATGCAGTTTGTCCTGATAAAAAGGCTGGAGACACCATAAAAACGGCGGTTCACGATTTTGAAGGAGATCAAACCTATAGTGAAAAACCCGGTCATAACTTCGCCTTGAATGCCACATTC
>CAZNNK010000867.1:0-3266 GCA_964574085.1 uncultured Coleofasciculus sp. | reverse complement strand
ACATGAACACTTTGGTATCATTAAAGGAACCATGACTACGACCCACAGTTACACCGGTGACCAACGGATTCTGGATGCGAGTCACCGTGATGTCCGTCGAGCAAGAGCCGCTGCGATCAATATTGTGCCAACCTCGACGGGAGCAGCTAAAGCTGTGGCTTTAGTTATTCCAGATATGCAGGGGAAATTGAATGGGATCGCGATGCGCGTACCTACCCCGAATGTATCGGTTGTGGATTTGGTGGCTCAAGTTGAGAAAAGCACCATTGCTGAGCAGGTAAACAAAGTCTTCAAAGAAGAGTCAGAAAACTCGCTTAAGGGCATTTTGGAATACAGCGACTTACCGTTGGTGTCCTCAGACTACAAGGGACATGATGCTTCATCCATTGTCGATGCGAGTCTGACGATGGTAATGGGTGGTGATATGGTTAAAGTCGTTGCCTGGTATGACAATGAGTGGGGCTATTCTCAGCGGGTTGTCGATTTGGCTGAACATATAGCGTCGCAGTGGCAAGGTTAAGGATACAAAACTTTACCACTTTGATCTAGCGACCTCTAAACGAGTTTATCGGTTGAGAATTCGGAGGAACCGCAAAAGTGACGGAATTCCTTTGATGCTGGTGACAACGAAGCCTCAATAGAGTCATCGCTGGTTTATCTAAATAGTTTGGCAATGTGTACTCAGAGTATTAACTCTGAGTATTTTTTATGATAGCCCTTGGCTGTGAAATCGGCGGGATCATTGTCATGGAAAACTAACAGAAAGGCATTTTCTCTGTGATTAGAAATAATCTGTACGATTAACTACATTTATGGTTAAAATAAAATAAATAATTAATTAAGCTGTCCGCTTCAGCCAAGTTCAGATAGAGTTCCAGCTATCCGGCAACACCATATATATATTGGAGAACACCGTCCATGCCCATTCAAATTAAAGTTGAGAGTAATGACTTCGACGAAAGATGCCGTTGCAATTTGTGCGGTAACATTTTTTTCCCGCTAGAGGTGGTGGCAAGAGCGTATCGGGACTCTGGCGAATATGTTAGTGATGTTTGCCCAGAGTGCCTTGCCACTGGTGCAGAGGGAATCAGTACCCGAATACGCCAACGAGCAGACTACCTGCGATCGCTCGCGGTTGAGTTAGAACAACTGGCGAGAAGTGATATTGAATCGCCCAGTCTAGCTCAATTCAATATTGCCAACCAGCTTGAGAAAGCCATGCGCTGATCGGCTCTTTAATTTGATATAGAGACGTAGCCAGCTACGTCTCTACTTCCCCTGCTTCCTACCCTCCCAAAAGACTTATTCAGCAGTCCCTACTTAGGCAATGACATCTAACGCTGCCAAATTACTATCTGAGAACCGACGACCGGACTCCGCGCCAATAGACTGCCATCGGAATTAGTGATTTCCAGTTTGCTCAACTCCAAGTCTTGAGATCGACGCCAAATTTCACTCGCTAATTGATCTTGATCATGTTCATCTAATTCATACCAATCATCACTCACGGTAACAATTAGACGGTTGCCCTGAAAATTGGCTTGAATGGATTGAATCAGTCCATTCGCATATTGATCTGTAATGTCAGCCACTTGCTCTTGAATCGCCGCAATCAGGCGTTGTTCTGGGGTAAGTCCTAGGGGAGAGGACTCAGGTTCTGAAGTGTCTGCACGTTCAGGGGTAGCTAATTCGGCAGGTGCAGGGATAGGTTCGGGTTTTACTTCTTTGGCTAACTGTGTGGGTGTCTCCGGCGTTAGGGCAACTGCCGTCACCATTATGACCACAATAAACGCCGCGATCGCGCCCGTCAATCCCCAATCTGATAGCTTTTGATTCCAAGCCTCTGGCAGTACAGAGCGAATTGTTGCCAAGATACTATCCCACACCTTCTCAACGGTTTCAAAGCTGGGATAGAGCCAATCCACCAGTTTAGACTGGCGAGTGGGTTCAGCCGTATTAGTTTCTTTTTTAGATTCATCTGCCTCTAGAGATGTCTGAGGCTTATGGGGCTCGTTTGACATCTTCAATTCCCTCCCCAGCAAAGACAATTGGCATAAAGTGCGCTAGATTTTTCTTACAAGATAGCGAAGGTGAAAGCCGACTTCAGTCCGTCGGAGAAGTATCCTTTTAGAATCCCTGGTCATTCCAAGCCAGGGAGAAGTCAAGAACGCTGCTCCTACAGCACAAATCTAGCATTTTTGCCCGTTTTTCTTCAGTCTGGATGACTGCTCTAGATCCATGAGCCTCAAACGCCGTCAATTTCTGATTTTGAGTGGTATGAGTTGTTTCGGGGCGATTGCCGTTGGTAGTAATCTCTTCGCCCGTCAAACGACTCAGACGAGTGATACCTATTCCCAGACTCCTGAACCAAAACCCTCAACTGACACGCCGAATGAATTGGCTGATACACCTCTGTTACGCTTCGTTTCCATTGCGGATACAGGTACAGGTGCTGCCGGACAATATGCTGTGGCAGAGGCAATGACGGCTTATTATCAACAGAATCCCTACCAGTTGGTAATTCTGGCAGGTGACAATATTTATAACGATGGTGAAATTGAAAAGGTTGAGGCAGTCTTTGAAAAACCCTATCAAGCCTTACTGGAACAGGGGGTAAAATTTCACGCTTGTCTGGGAAACCATGACATCCGCACCGCCAACGGTGATCCCCAAGTCCGGTATCCAGGTTTCAATATGCAGGGACGATACTATACCTTTCGCCGGGGATCAGTCCAATTTTGGGCGCTGGATACAAACGCCAATGCAGATTGGCAACGTCAGTTACCGTGGTTAGAACAGGAACTCAGCCGCAGCGATGCGCCCTGGAAGATTGTGTTTGGACATAATCCAATTTATTCGTCAGGTCACTACGGATTGAATCAAGCGTTTATCGACACCCTGACGCCTCTGTTTCAAAAATACGGCGTGCAACTCTATATTAATGGTCATGACCACAACTATGAGCGTACTCTGCCGATTAATGGGACAACCTATTTAACTTGTGGTGCAGGTGCTGGAGTTCGCCCAGTTGGGCGTTCGTCATGGACAGCCCATTCCGCCTCAACGCTGAGTTTTGCCGCTTACGAGGTATATGGCGATCGCATCCTAGTTCGTGGTATTGATACAAAAGGTCACATCTTTGATCAAGGGATGATTCCAGTATTGCTTGAATAAACTCTAATTGGATGTTCTCCCCCATCTCCTTCATCTCCCCCATCTCCCTCATCTCCCTCATCTCCCTCATCTCCCCCATCTCCCCCATCTCC
>CAZNNK010000866.1:0-3270 GCA_964574085.1 uncultured Coleofasciculus sp. | reverse complement strand
TGCCGAAACCTGAAATACCTGCATCTGAGGGTTAACCGTTCGCGCATACTCAATACAGCGTTCCACATCGAAGTCTACATAAGGCAACAGGTCAATTTTCGTGAGAATCATCACTTGGCTAGCCCGGAAGATATGAGGATATTTAATCGGCTTATCATCGCCCTCAGTTACCGATAAAATCGCCACCTTTGCCTGTTCACCCAAATCAAATAAGGCGGGACAAACCAGATTACCCACATTCTCAATCATGACTACAGAATTGAGGGGAGGATTCAGTTGAGTGCAACCCCGTTCCACCATCGCTGCTTCCAAATGACACCCGGTTCCGGTATTAATTTGGACAACCTTACACCCAGTTGCTTGAATTTTCTGGGCGTCATTCGCCGTCGCTTGATCCCCTTCAATCACATTAATCGGTAATTGTGCCTGTAAATCATGAATCGTGCGCGTCAATAACGTCGTTTTACCCGCCCCCGGAGAACTAACTAGATTTAGCGCCAAAATATTACGCCCTCTAAACCATCCCCGATTTTGGGCAGCAATTAGATCATTTTTTGCCAGGATATCCGCTTCCAGCGAGATTTTTGTACCGTGAACCTGGGCGTGAACTTGAGAGGTTTCATTGTGGTGATTCCCCGACGAGTCGTGAGTGTGAGTGTGGGTGATGACTTGACCATCGGGTAAGGTGTGAGTATGGGAGTGGCTAGATGAGGAAGAGTGCGCGATCGCAGTCCCATCAGGTAGAGTATGGCTATGACTCTGGTCATGATTGGAGTTAGCCATGGCAACAACCTCCCCCGTTTCCGGATTGGTAAGCGTGGTGTCAGCGCCATCAGAACAGCCGCAGGTTACACACATGGTTCAACCTCCATTTCCTTAATTTTCAGTTCTTGACCCGATATTATATCCAGTTCTACACTACCGCATTCACAGAGACCAAAAGGTTGATCAAGGGGAATTTGAGCATTACAGTGACGACAGCGACCAATACCCGGAATTTCAATAATATCCAGAGTTGCCCCTTCTAAGGGAGTATCTTTGCTGCAAACATCAAAACAAAATAGCACCGCATCGGGCATTATCGCCGCTAACTGACCAATTTCCAGGCAGACTCGTCGCACTTTAGCCCCTTTAGCCTGTTCGGCAACGATATCAACGATATTTTGAGTGATTCCCAGTTCGTGCAATGGTTTGTTTCCTGTTCTCTCACATCTATTTTCTTTTAAGCCCTGAATTAAAATTCGGGCTAAGAACTAAAACCCGTTAAAACGGGTTGAAAGGCTTAATTTAATTTTACCTCGTTTCCAACTTAACGGGAGTGGCTTCTTCAGGACTAACTAGGGCTTACTGCATTAATGGCGTGACCAACCTAACTGAATCCATCACGTTCATATTGAGTTAATCCGGGAAATAGTGGCGCTTGCTGTTTATGGTATTTTGCCAGATAATCCCGGAATGAGGTTCCCCCAGTTCCTACCTCTACACCCACGAGTTTAAGTTGTTGTACTGCCAGTGCCAAATGGAATTGATGAAAGCGGATTTGTAAATGATCGTAAGTCCGCATATTCTCTAAAACTGGACTGGCATGAGGGTGGTTGAAGAGAGAGGAAATTTGTTCCGCTGTCGTGTTTCCAGGACTTCGTTGCAGTAGTGTATCGTAATAATAGGCGAGATTATGATTATGATAGCGCTCAAACCATTGGGCGATATCACTCCCATAGCGACGGTCAAACTCTGTCTCAGCAATATGAGGATTGCCCTGGGTGTCTTTAGTTCCTCCTTGCCAATAGTTTCGCACTCCGCTCATAATTTCTAAATGGCGAAACTGGAATGACTGAAAACCACTGGTTGGACCAATAGTTGTGCGAAACTCGGCAAATGCCCGCATTGTCTTGAGAATGGGCATGGTTGTCAATACGACTTCATAAAGGCGCAGAATCCGGGGGAAAAAGTAACAGGCTTCGCTAGTATCCCCGATAATCGGATCAGTAGTATTATCAGTAATGGCTTGCCCTAATCCAGTTAAAACTCGCTCCATATCCAGAATCATTTGATGGAACGCGAGTTCACAAATCTGATGGACGGCAATAAATAAGTCTTCGTCTTGGGACGCGGTGAGAGGATGCTTGCAACTGAGTAGCGCCTCTAGATTATGATACGTCCAATAGTGATTTTGAGTAACGTCTAGGGTGGGATCAAGGGGAGGTAAGGGTTGAGTATGGTCGGATTGGGGCATAGTAGAGATAGAGTGCGATCGCGCTAGAGTATTAGTATTATCTAGGCTCTGATAGGGTATAATATTAGTCTTCCAAAACAAAATCCTAACATAAATGCTTTTCCAGACAAATAATAAGCTTGGTGTCAAGAAATCAGTCTTTTTTCATTTTCCTATCTAACATCCTCAATCAAGGATTAACCACATACTCAGACGTCACAGCATCTGCTTTTCCCGCTTCAACTAACGCCTGATAAACCATCGCCGCTACCTCAGCACGAGTTGCATCTTGAGTCGGATTGAGAGACTCAGGATTAGGATAATTCACCACAATACCCGCTTCTGTTGCCGCACTGACTTTTTCACGCGCATACTCCGGAATCTGATCTGAATCCTGATAGGTTTGTAACACCTCCTGAGCAGGTTGAGTTGCTTCTAACCCCAATCCACTCGCTAGTGCCACTAAAACTTGTACTTTAGAAATCGGTTGCTTGGGTTGAAAGGTATTATTAGGATAGCCACGCAAAAAATTAGTTTTACTGGTTTCCTGAATCGCCGACCATGCCCAAAAGTCTGAGGATACGTCCTGAAATTTGGGTGTCTCTAATGTTGCTTGTTGATCAAAAGCGCTTCTTAACAACGCCGCAAATTCTGCCCGATTGATCGAATTATTCGGTTTAAAGGTGTTGTCTTCTGGAAAACCGCTCATAATCTCCCGCTGCACCAGAGCAGTAATATAAGGACTTGCCCAATAGTTATCAGGAATATCGGTAAAGTTCACGGCTGCATCAGGCGTTTCCGTTGGGGTTGGTGTCGGTGTTGCTTCCGGAGTTTCCCTGGGTATTTCTGCTGTTTCTGTCGTTGTTTCTGTGGGTGTTTCTGTCCTTGGGGCTGAGACAATAGGAGCAAGAGGAACTGCTCTAGCTATTTCCGGAAACGCCTCGCCTTCCTCTGGGGATTCGGGTGCAGCAGCTACGGCTGGAGAGGGTGAAGGGGAATCCGTTGCCAAAGGAGCGCTGCTGACGCTTTCGCGAGTGGGAGTTTCCTCAGCCATC
>CAZNNK010000865.1:0-3281 GCA_964574085.1 uncultured Coleofasciculus sp. | reverse complement strand
AAGCGCCAAATGCCACACACAGGATTTGAATGCCAAAGATTAAATCCCGAAAACGTAGTTGATAAATGGGGTCTTGTTCTGTCGGTAACATCTTGGAATCGTTTAATTAGGGTCTGCTGAATAAGTATTAGGGTAGGGATAGGCAACAGGCAACAGTTTCAACCCTCTGTCTGGTGTCAAATTCTGCGATCGCTAAACTGAGAAAAACGGTCAATGTGTTAGACCTCTCCGGACATAGTATTTTAACCTAGACAGCAGAAATGCTCAAGCAGGTGGGTTTGGCAGATCGAATCAATTCTTATCTAGCTGATCTATCAGGTAGACAAAAACAGCGCGTCGCGATCGCCCGCCCTCTTGTCAGCCGTCGCCAAATCGTCTTGGCTGATGAACCTACCTTCGCCTTGGATAAGAAGATGTGGTTGATATTATGCATGATTTAGCCAAACAACAGGGCTGTATAATCTTGCTCGTAACCCACGATAATCGCATTTTAGATATTGCCGATCGGATTATTTATATGGAAGATGGGCGCTTATGCAAACAACCTGAATCAGTGACAATTTCTCAGCCTTAAACCGCCTTAAGTTGAAATTAAAGGAACCCGCAAAATTCAGCTAACGCTGACTGTATAAGCATTTTAGTCCATTTTAATGGACTTAAGCTATTAGCCCGGAGTTTGAACTCCGGGCGGATGTCGGGGCTTTAGTTCTTAAATTAGCGAAAAACGTGCGGAACAGGCGCAACGAGATGCGGTTCCCCAGTTATTAGCAATGGGGTTGAGTGTAGAACAAATTGCACAGGCGTTGTCGTTACCTGTTGAAATAGTGCGTGATGTAGCCGAGTCGTAGTGGCGTGGCACACCTTATTTGATGAATTAGAATTACGCCCGGAAACCGTAGGGGCGCAAAGCTTTGCGCCCGATTTAATGGTAAAATTTGCCCCTTCAAAGAACCAACGTGCCAAATTGGGATGCTCCCAACAAATCTGGTATTTTAGAACCCTTTTCTGGCAAAATTGTCGCCAACTTGATCAGGCTATAATGCTAAAATCGGGTTGGCTACCCCTTTTATCATCCAGTCCGCGCAGGCGGACTTTGTTTGTGTAGACGCGATTTTAATCGCCCGGTCTAAAGGGTGCTATTAAAGCGGATTTGGTATAAAAACATGTAGGGGCGACCCGCTTGCACTAATGAAAAACTCCATTGCATTCAATTTGATCGGGTCGCCCTTTTCTCAACCGCTTGTGTCAAAAAGCCTCAAGCAAGATCCCCGACTTCTTAGAGAAGTCGGGGATCTGTCTGTGTAAAGGGAGAATCCGCCCGAATCCTCCCTTTGTTATCACCTTTGAAAATTCAACCCTATTCAGCGTCCGGCGAATAATTCCCAAAATAAACACCATAGCCAGGAATTTCTACCACCCCGTTATACCGTCGGTTGATAAAATCAGACTCATCCGCTCGATAACAGTTGGGGTAGGGCGATAAATCATAATGCACAGGCATTGGACTCAAATTAAACAGACAAATCAGGTTTTGTTCGTCACATTGGCGAGTAAACCCGAGTAATGGTTCCTCTGTATCCAATAAGGTTAAATCCCCTTTCAGTAACGCGGGTTGTTTCTTGCGCCAATGAATCAAACGACGATATTTATTCAGCAGAGACATCCGTTCGTTGTCCTGCTGGTCAATCGCTTGGTGGCGATGTTCTTCGGGAATGGGTAGCCAGGGTTCTTCGGCTGTGGTAAAGCCAGCATTGGGTGCATCTTTGTGCCAAGGGAGAGGGGTGCGTGACCCATCTCGACCCACAATGGATGGATACCCCGCTAGTCCAAAGGGGTCTTGCATTTTTTCAAAGGGAATCGTGGCTTGGGTTAAACCGAGTTCATCCCCTTGATAAATACAGCACCCTCCCCGCAGCGAAAGCTGGAGGGCGATAAATAGATGGTCAAAGACGGCGTGGGTGAATTTATCATCAATCAGAAACTTCAGCCAGCGACTTTTGAGTCGGGGGAAATCATGGGTTCCTCCTGTCCAGCAGATTACGCCATCTTGGAAATGGCTTTCTACCTGCTCAATCATGTCCCGCACTCGCTTATAACTCAACGGTTCATCATGCATCAAGGCTGAGTTATAGGCTGTATGTAAGCGTTTCTCTCCTTTAACATATTCACTGGACGTAACCACCGTATCTTCAGCCGAACTAATTTCCGCTAACGTCATGGTTTCGGGATATTGATCCATCAATTCCCGAATTGGTTCGAGAAATTCTAAGGTTTCCGGTTGGCAGAAATTATATTTATTCCATTGAGAGAAAAATGGGTCATGGGGATCTGCCCCAGCCGGTCGCTTCATCTTTTTGGGTCGGGGTGGATTATCCCGTAATTGGCGGTCATGGGTAAAGAAGTTCACCACATCCAAGCGGAACCCATCGACACCCATATCTAACCAAAACCGGGCTACATCCAGAATGGCTTGTCTAACTTCTGGGTTGTACCAGTTTAAATCCGGCTGTTCGGCGAGGAAGTTGTGCAGGTAATATTGTTCTCGTTGAGGGTCCCATGTCCACGCACTTCCACCAAAAGTGGAAAGCCAGTTGGTGGGAGGTGTCCCATCGGGTTTGGCATCCGCCCAGACATACCAGTCGGCTTTGGGATTGTCGTGACTACTGCGACTCTCTAGAAACCAGGGGTGTTCGTTTGAGGTGTGGTTCCAGACTTGATCAATGAGTACCTTTAACCCCAAATCATGGGCTTTATTCAGGAGATGCTGGAAGTCTTCCATCGTGCCGAACATGGGTTCGATCGCACGATAGTCAGAAATATCATAACCAAAGTCCTTCATCGGGGACTTGAAAAACGGGGAAACCCAAACCGCATCAACGCGAAGGGAGGCGATATAGTCTAATTTTTGCATGATCCCCTTCAGATCACCGATACCGTCGCCGTTACTATCCATGAAGCTGCGGGGATAGACCTGATAGATAACGGCACTACGCCACCACTCATGGGATTTTTGATGTTGATCGGGTTTTTTAACTGGGTCTGTGGTAGATGTGGGATTGAGGGTGGATTGTTGACTCATAAGCGATTAAAATTATCGTTACCTCTTGTCGCTTTACTCGGTACTTCTGTACTAAGGCTCTAAGTCCAGCCTGACACAAATTTTTGGTGAATGGAGAAATTCGTGACATCCTCCTAGGGCTAGATTAAAATAGGGGCTGCTGAATAAGTGCTGTGGTGAGGGGGAGCGGGGGAAGCTGGGGAAGCAATGTAGAGACGTGCCA
>CAZNNK010000864.1:0-3285 GCA_964574085.1 uncultured Coleofasciculus sp. | reverse complement strand
AGCAGCAAGGACGCTTCAATGAAGCCATTGATGCTTTTCAACGTAGTGCGGCTATTGAAGAACAACTAGCTAATCACCACGGCTTATGCATTGTACTGACCTGTTTAGCTGGCGTGCTACAGCAGCAGAAACACTTTGATGAGGCCGTAGAAATTCTCCAACGTAGTGCTGATATTAGCAAACAACTTGATGATCAACACAATTGGGCGATCGCACGCACCAGTCAGGCGGTAGTATTACATCAGCAGGGGTGTTTCTGGTTACAGCAGCGCAGGTGCTTAGATGAAGTAGAACAAGTTCTCAGGCGTAGTCAGGCTATCTGCGAGGAGTTGAATGACCAACACAATCTGGCGATGGTATTGCATAGTTTAGGTCAAGTGCTAAAGCGACAAGGGCGCTTAGACGAAGCGGAGGACATTCTCCGACGCAGCCAAGCTATTTCAGAAGAATTAAATGACCCTCAATCTTTAGCCAAGGTATTAAACAGTTTAGGTGGAGTGCTAGAGCGCCAGCAGAAATGGCATGATGCTGAGAAAATTCTTCGCCACAGCTACGATTTAGCCCAGAAACTGGAAGACCAACGCGGACAAGCCATTATTCTGAATAGTTTAGGTCAGGTACTCTACAAGCAGGGAACCGAAGAGAAAATCAAGTTAGCTTTCATGTATTTCCGAGCAAGTGTGAAACTGGGTGAACAACTAGACGACTCATCCCATCTCGCCAAAGTTCACACAGCCATGGGTCAAGCCTTTCTTGCCAAAGGTGATACAGAACAGGCAATTATCGAATTTGACAAAGGTTTCACCATTGATGAGCATTTGCAAAATCCTCGCGGTCTTGAGATTGTAATTCGCCGATTGACTTATGCTCTCACTAAGCTAAACCGACGTGAGGAAGCCATCCGTTATTGTCAAAGAGCGCTAGCTGTTGCACCAGAAAACCAACGACTCCTGCATTTATCTGAGCGACTCTCCTCACCATCCAAACCAACCGCTAAACCTGTATTTAAACAAGGTTCAGTCAAATTTATCAAATACCACGAGCAAGGTTATCACTGGGGATATATTATCCCCGATGATGGCAGTAGGGATATTTATTTTCGCGAAGGGTATATCAATTCCCACTGTTTATCCAAGTTGGCAAAAGGCACACTTGTTGAAGTCGAAGTCAAGCAAAACGCCAAAGGAGCTTGTGCTAAAAATGTTAGGATAATCTCGAATTGAGAACAGAAGGCAGAGGACAGAAGGTTGATGACTGAGATGTAGAAATATAAAGCCTACAGCATTTCTCGGTCTAGTGAGGTACAGTAACAAGACGAGGTTAGCCTCTGTGAGCGCAAAAGTCTTATTCTCAATGTACCTCACCAGCATGGAAAACGCTGTATCATGAACATGGTTTAAGGCTCAATTGTAAGAGCAGGTTTAGCCGTTTAATTCGAGTATTTACCGATAACCTCTCAACAAAACTCGCCCTTCCTCATCTATCTGATACTGTCCCTATCCTGAAATCTTGCCACACCAATAATAAATCCCACGTTACCGTGAGGTGGGCAAACGTAACAAACGATAACATCAGCATTTTCAAGTTGATAATGTTTGCCCACCCTACAGGATAAAAGAAAAAATTCACTTCAAGTTTGGAGTTTGTAGTCAGCGCTTTAGCGCTGATGGTACTAAAGTACCAACTACGAACCCAGTTTGATAACCTGCTTCTCACCGAGGACTTGGGTTCGAGACTTCAGTTCATGACGCAAAGGAACATAGTAGTATAGTTACCTCTAAGTAGTCGGATCAAAGAAAACGGCACTATACTAAGTTTTGTAAATAGTCCTCAAACCCTTACAAAGGACAAATGACAAATGACGATCCCCACCGTTAACTTTAATTGTCCCCACCTACTTATCACTGTCGCTCATCCCCAGTCACCATCGTGTCCCAGGTTGTTCTCGAAAACGTTTACAAAAGCTTTCCTAGTCGCCAAGACAGGTCAACTGTTGCGCCTGTGACAACAGAACCCTTGCTCACGCCTACGGATGAAGCACCACTGGTAGCCGTTGATCAATCCTCAGCGTCATCGGGAAGCGTGAATGTTTTGCGGCGGATTAATCTGAGAGTCTACGATGGCGAGTTTATGGTACTGGTGGGTCCTTCAGGGTGTGGTAAAAGTACCCTGTTGCGGGTGATTGCGGGATTAGAGGAATTAACCGGGGGAAAAATTTGGGTAGGCGATCGCATGGTGAATGATTTACCCCCAAAAGCCCGCAATATCGCCATGGTGTTTCAAAATTATGCCCTTTATCCACACCTGACGGTCTACGATAATATTGCCTTTGGCTTGCGGCGGACAAGGGTGGGATTAGCCTACGAAAAGCCTACCACCGAGAAACCCCTGTGGGTGGAAAATGCTTTAATTAGGATGACGCGATCGCTTCCCAAACAATGGCGTTATTTCTCCGATCGCGAACGGGCGATTGATGATCAGGTGCGCTACGTCGCCAAACTCCTGCAAATTGAACCCCTGCTGAATCGACGCCCCAAACAGCTATCCGGGGGACAAAAGCAACGAGTCGCCCTCGGGCGTGCGATCGCCCGGAATCCCCAAGTCTTTCTCATGGATGAACCACTCTCCAATCTAGACGCCAAACTCCGGGCGGAAACTCGCAGTCAAATCGTGCGCTTACAACGCCAGTTAGGTACTACAACCCTCTATGTCACCCACGATCAAACTGAAGCCATGACGATGGGCGATCGCATCGCGGTGATGAATCAGGGGGAAATCCAGCAAATTGCCCCTCCCCTAGAACTCTATAACCACCCCGCCAATCGGTTTGTCGCCGAATTTATCGGTTCACCGCCGATGAACTTTATTCCGGTTCAATTTAAAGCGCCCCTCCTGATTCAGCATCGCCAATTTCGACTCACGCTTCCAGAGGTTTGGCAACCTTTTTTGCAAGACTATGATGGACGATCTTTAATTTTAGGAATTCGTCCCGAACATTTGAGTGTCAGTGTTCCCGCCCCGAAAAACTTATCGGTCACTGTTGAACAAGTCGAAGCCTTGGGAAATGATACCTATTTATTAGTTAAGCTGGATCGGAGGATTCGATTACAAGCCCGAATACCTGCTGATCATGTTGTCAAAGTCGGCGATCAAATTTGGTTATCGATTAATGCGGATAAAGTTCATTTCTTTGATGAAAGAACAGGTCAAGCGATTCGGTCTAATTAGGGTCTGCTGAATAAGTGGTGAGGTGAGGGGGAGATGGGGGAGATGGGGAAGATGAGG
>CAZNNK010000863.1:2245-3290 GCA_964574085.1 uncultured Coleofasciculus sp. | reverse complement strand
GGCGATTATCCCTTTGATGAGCAATGTTCACCTGAATATCAGTATGATTGAGGATTTCTCCTATTCTTCTATCAAATTACGACTTGTCTTCCTCTTGAATTAACCTTCAATAAAGAATAAATTATTAGTTGACGGTTGAGATGAGAGAACAGGGAACAGGGAACAGTAAATAGTAAGGACTTGAGGTTTGTTAACATTTATGAATACAGCAGACAGGATTTATGTCCAGGTACTTAAAGTTACCATAAACTTGTAGGCAATCGCTATTGTCGTTGTTTAGAATATCGGTTGACTAGATTATCGGTGAGTAGAGAATTCTCACTGAGACTAGCGCGAGCGCTCGCTCCTAATTTTAGCGGAGAACGTCATTCATCGTGTCTTGATTCCAGGCTAGCGGTTTGAGTTACGGTGAAATGATTTATTCTTTGAGCCAAGAAATAAGCTGAGTAAGGGAACTGCATCTCCTCAACAGGTGTAAGACAGATCTACCACAAAAATCCGGACAGGTATCACAGATTTGGGTAAGTAATAGCGTATCACTGTCAATGACACGATAGGTCTATTTCTGTTTCCCGTCTTTTAGTTTAACTTTCAAAAAACCTGTCACAAAAGAATTATTAATTTAGGGAAATCTACGACGGTGTTCACCGCTTACCGTTCAATTTATAGCGCGTTAACTCAGCCTAGCGGTTAGCCGCAAACCGCAATTGGAATGTCCTCTACTTGTTCAGGACATCGCTCACTCCCCCCTATAGAGATACCTATGACACAAAAATCATTGCTAGAAATCTTTGAATATATTTCCCTGGCTGGTTCTGCTGTCGGAACTGTCGTAGCGGCGACATCTCAGCAGGTGGCTTACGCCGCAACGCCGTTAACGGTGGCGTTGGCGCTGAATCTGTTGAACCGACGCCATCAGATACAGCAGACCCAGGAGACTACCAGAAGTGCGATCGGGGAAACCTATCAACTGATTCAATCGCTACATCAGCAAGTCCAAGCGATTCCGACGCTAAATAATCAACTCAATAGCTTAGATCAACAA
>CAZNNK010000863.1:0-2235 GCA_964574085.1 uncultured Coleofasciculus sp. | reverse complement strand
ATTTAATGCTCGACCCGAAAAAGCAGCCGTTGAGGACTTAAAAGCCTCCCTGACGGCGTTAACCGAACAATTTAACCAACTGAGTCAAACCTTTAATACTCGCCCAGAACTGCAAACCATTGAGCCGTTACAAACCACTGTTGCACAATTGACCGAACAGTTCAATCAACTCAATACTCGGTTCGAGCAACTACCGACTGAGCCAGAGGTAGACTTGAGTAGTATTGAACAAGCCGTTTTTGAGCTAACGGAACAATTTAGCCAACTCTATCAACAATTCCATGGTCGTCCCGAACTGGAGGATATTGAGCAAACTCAAGTGGCGATTGCACAACTCCATGACCAACTGAATACGATTACGGTTCACCTGGATCAGTTACCTGCACCATCCGAGGTAGACTTGAGTACGATCGAAGGCGCGATCGCCGAAATTACTAGCCAAGTTGACACCTTAACCACTCAAGTTAACAGTCAACCCAGCGCCAGCGAAACCGATCTCACGGGGATAGACGCCGCACTCTCAGAACTCACCGAGGAATTTAGCCAACTCCAGCAACAGTTCCAGACTCGTCCAGAACTGCAAACGATCGCTCAACTTAGAGATCAGGTTGAACGCCTAAGTCATCGCCTAGATGAGTTACCCACAGCACCCATAACCGACTTAATTAGTATTGAAAGCGCGATCGCCGAAATTACCAGCCAAGTTGACACCTTAACCACTCAAGTTAACAGCCAACCTAGCAGCAGCGAAACCGATCTGACCGGACTCGACGCCACCCTGGCTGAACTCACCGAGGAATTTAGTCAACTTCAGCAACAGTTCCAGACTCGTCCAGAATTACAAACCATTGCGGATCTGAGTGAACAACTCGAAACCCTCAGCCAGCGCCTAGATCAGCTTCCCCCAGCCTCAGCCGAGAATTTAAATGGTTTTGAACCAATTATCGCCCAGATTACCAGTCAGATCGAAACCTTAACCGCACGAGTCAATACCCTTCCCCTCTCCGGTGAAACCGACTTCACCGAAATTGAAGAAGCGATCGTCCAAATCCATGGTCAAATTAATACGATTCAGCAGCAATTCCAGAATCGACCCGAACTGCAAATTATTCAGCAATCCCAACGGGCGATCGCAGACCTAACCGAACAACTGGACACCATTAGCCAGCGCCTGGATCAGCTTCCCACTGTAGCCGGGGAAGAGTCAACCGCGATCGCCGAAATTACCCATCAACTGGACACCTTAACCACTCAGGTGAATCGCCTCTCCCCAATTCCTGACACCGACTTGCGCGGGGTAGAAGCGGCGATCACGGATATCCGCGAACAACTAGAAACATTAAGCACCCGAGTTGATACCCTCCCCTTAACCGCCACCCCCGAAGCCACCGACTTCAGTGAAATCGAAGCGGCGATTATTGATCTGAATCAACAACTGAGTCAACTGCATCAACAATTTACCACCAGACCCGAACTGGAAACCATCGCCCGATCGCAAACGGAAATTTCCCAACTGGCGGAAGAATTTGCCACCCTTAATCATCGCTTAGACCAACTCCCCACCCCATCAGCAGACGGCGTAGACCCAATCATTGGCGAGATTAGTGAGCAAATCGAAAGCCTCAGCCAACGGGTTGACCAGCTGTCTCAATCTTCAACCGAGGTCAGTCAGTTAGACCAAACCATTGCTAATATTAGCGAACAAATCGACAACTTAACCCAACAAGTTAACTCTCTATCCACGGCTTCAGACCGGGATCTATTTGACTCAGAAGACACCCTGGCTCAACTCCAAAGTCAGATTAACACCCTGAATCGACAATTCCAGACTCGACCGGAACTTCCCGAACTTGAGCAAACGCAAACTGCGATCGCGCAACTGACGCAGGAACTGGACAGTCTTCGCACTCGCCTAGATCAGTTATCCACAGCACCAGAGGGTGATGATAATATCACTGAACAAACCATTACCGAGATTACTGAGCAAATTGACACCTTAACCGCACAAGTCAATACCCTATCCACTCCCCCAGAAACCGATGTCAGGGGAATCGAAACCGCGCTTTCCCACCTGACCGAGGAATTTAGCCAACTCCAGCAACAGTTCCAGACTCGTCCCGAACTCGAGGAAATCGAGCAATCTCAAAGCGCGATCGCGGAGTTGAGTCAGCAACTGGATACACTTACCACTCGTTTGGATCAGTTGTCAACCATACCAGAGGGTGAGGGTCGTGT
>CAZNNK010000862.1:0-3308 GCA_964574085.1 uncultured Coleofasciculus sp. | reverse complement strand
CTCATGACGTGTTGGGGTCAATCGCCAACTGATAGCGGGATAGAACCGTTGCCAGAACCAGCTTCATTTCAAATAGGGACAAAGCCATACCGATGCAGCTACGACTACCGCCACCGAAGGGGAAATACTCATAGGAGGAAAACTGCTGATGTATAAAACGTTCGGGTTTAAACTGGTCAGGTTCGGGATAGACATCCTGGCGATGGTGGGTTAAATAAATACAAGGCACTGCGATCGCTCCTGGTTCCAATTCATACCCTTGTATCTGCACCGATGCTTTCACCTGACGTGGTTGAGCAATTAAAGCAATCGGGTACACTCGTAGCGCTTCTTTACAGACAGCCGTCAGATAGGGGAGTTGCGCGATCGCTTCAGGGTCTGGATTCTCACCCAGGCTGTCTAACTCTTGTGTTAATTTCTCTAAGCATAACGGCTGACGATGCAGCCAGTAGAACGTCCACGCCAAAGCAGACGCCGTGGTTTCATGACCCAGTAATAACAAGGTGATTAACTGGTCTCGTAACTGGACATCGGTCAGCGATTGACCCGTTTGATCACGGGCAGACATGAGTAGAGAGAGGATATCGTCTCCCTCCGGTTGAGTGCGACGGTGGGCAATCTGTTCATAAATTAAATCATCAATTTGCTGCCTTTGCCTGACAAATTTGCCCCAGGGACTCCACCCACCCCAATCTTGCTGCAACGGTGTCCAGAAAAAATGGATTGAGTTCAGGGGGGAGGTGATATCGTTCAAAAATGGTTCAATGAGTTGTTTAAGCCTTTCATAGCGATCGCCCCTATTAAGACCAAACACCACCCGTAAGATCACCTGGAGGGAAATCTCTGACATGTAGTCCCGAATGGGAAGGGATGATCCGGGCTGCCAATCCGCGATCGCCTCGGTTGTAATATCACGTATAAGCCGACTGTAGGTGGGCAACCGTTTCCCATGCAGAGGCGGCATCAACAACCCACGCATGACCTGGTGTTGCTGTCCATCCAACATAATCAGGGAGGTAGAACCCGTCAGGGGGCGGAAGACATCGGTGACTTTACCCAACTCAAAATTATCAGAGGACGTGGTAAATATGGATTGAATTGCCTGGGGATGGCTGAAAAAGACCACAGGTGGGGAGTTCCGACCCAGTAAGCGGAGGGTAAAGGCATCGCCGTAACGCTGCCTACAGAGGTCGAGAAATTTAAGCGGATCAGCGATAAGTTGCAGCGTTTGCACAAAAAACGGCAACGTCGGACCATCAGGCAATTTCATTCAAATTTTTCCGGGCTTAGGCAACAGGTAACAATTTACCTATATCGCGGGGGATTCAGTCAACCCGATTAACTCTCATCCGGTTGACTAGGCAAAATGTGCAATTGTAGATAGAAAGGCGGAGACGTTGAGTCGTGCTATCGTCATGAATCTGGAGTGGTGTAGCCGACATCTGGGGAAATTGTCTTGCCTGGATCACCCAAAATCTGCAATCCTCTTGTACATGGCGTATTTATCATCTCATACCGATCACTTGCCAGACCACAAGGAGCTATACCAGTTCCTTGTCGCTTGTCAGCAGGCATCGATTGAGAAAGGCTGCACTCAAATTGCCAGTATTTCTGTGCCAATTCCCAGGGTTGATCCTCTGGCGGTACTGCAAATTTTGGGTGAAACTCCACAATTCCAGTTTTATTTAGAAAAAAGAAAGGACAATGAAGCGATTCTGGCGATTGATGCCGCGATCTATGCTGAACTAGAAGGAATTAATCGATTCCAACACGCTAAGACCGTTATCCAGAATTATCTAAAAGACACTTGGATTTGGAGCGAACGAAATAAAACTATCTTTTTTGCCGGACCGCACTTTTTTTGCTTTTTTACATTTTTTGCTTTAAATCAAAATTACCCGTTTCGAGCCGCTACCATTTTTCTTCCCCGTTGGCAAGTGGCGTTTCGGGGGAATAGCGGTACATTAGTGGCGAATGTTCAAGTTGATCCTCACGTCAACATTAAACGACTCTTGCAAGACCTATATAATCAAATTGCTGAAATTAAATTTTCAGAGCATAAACCCAGTTCGCTGACTCGGATTAATTGTTCTCCATTGATCCAGCCCAAATCCATAAATACTGAAGCCTTTAAGTCAGCCGTGGTCGCCGCCTTAAATTTTATCCAGGCAAATGAATTTAGTAAAATTGTTCTGGCTAATGCCGTTGATATTTTTTCGCCCCAGCCCTTTAACCTCGTCCACTCCCTGGATAATCTGCGCCAACGCCATCCGGATTGCTACATCTTTTGCGCCAGCAATGGTAAAGGACAGAACTTTCTCGGTGCGAGTCCTGAACGATTAATTAGTATTCGTGACCATCTCGTGGTAACGGATGCCTTAGCTGGATCAGCGCCGCGTGGAAGAACTGCCAGTGAAGATGCTGAGTTTGGCGATCGCTTGCTTGGTTCTGAAAAAGAGCAGCGCGAACACCAATTTGTACTCGATTTTATCACTCGACGCTTATCTGAGTTGGGACTCATCCCCCAATACTTACCTGCGCCCCAACTGCTTAAACTCTCCAACATCCAGCATCTGTGGACACCGATTCAAGCCCAACTGTTTACCAATGTCCACCCCCTAGACATTGTTGCCCAACTTCATCCTACCCCTGCTGTCGCAGGTGTCCCTACCCAGATTGCTCAAACACAAATCCGCCGCTACGAAACCTTTGACCGTTCCCTCTATGCCGCGCCGTTAGGTTGGATCGACTATCAAGGGAATTGTGAGTTCATCGTCGGTATTCGTTCAGCATTAATCGACAGCAACCCGTCTTCTCCAACTCATGACAATACCTACCGCGCTCGACTCTACGCTGGGGCGGGAATTGTGGCAGGTTCTGACCCCGACAAAGAACTGGCAGAAATCCAACTCAAGCTTCAGGCATTACTCAAAGCTTTACTTTAGTTGTTCGTCATTCGTCCTTTGTCCTTTGTCATGCTCGCTGCTATCCCAGCCACAGTCAGATCAGGATGACTGATTTCTGGCGATGGCAAACGTTGAACCAATGGCTTAGTTCAACTTGAGGGGTTAATAAAACGGAGAGGGAGGGATTCGAACCCTCGGATAGGCCTTACGTACCTATCAACAGATTAGCAATCTGCCGCTTTCGACCACTCAGCCACCTCTCCAAGGTGGTGCTTGATTATCATAGCAGATTATAATCCCTTTTTGTCTAGGGGTAACTTGATGGAAATTATCTCTTCTACCTTGTCACCTTACCCTGACCTTCTGCCCTGGAGCCTTCTGCCTTCTGGATGCCCTCTGACT
>CAZNNK010000861.1:0-3310 GCA_964574085.1 uncultured Coleofasciculus sp. | reverse complement strand
GGTGGAAGCCATCTACAATGATTAAGCGATCCCACTTAGGAGCGATTACTGACTGCGATTAGCCTCAATCCTATGAAATCTTTAGACCATGGCGAACAAATAGAATTATTTCAATCATTCAAACCAACTAATCTTATATTTTTTCAACCTAAATTTACTTTTGTAGACTTATTCGCCGGAATCGGTGGATTTAGAATTCCTTTAGAAGAGTTGGGGGGTAAATGTTTGGGTTACTCAGAGATAGACAAAGAAGCTGTTAACGTCTACAAGAAAAATTTTATTAGTTATATAAATGCAGATGAACTATATTTAGGAGACATAACAGCGCTGCATAAGTTGCCGTTTGAGATCGATATTTTGGTTGGTGGTGTCCCTTGTCAACCTTGGTCTATTGCGGGTAAATTACAAGGGTTAGATGATCCGAGAGGTAAGCTGTGGATTGATGTGTTTAGAGTTGTCCAGGCGAACCATCCCAAAGGATTTATCCTGGAGAATGTTAAAGGGTTAACAGAACCCAGAAATAGACCGAGCTTGAATTACATTATTCAGAGTTTAACCCAATGTGGTTATCAGGTTCAGTTTCAAGTGCTTAACTCCTACGATTTTGGTTTGCCTCAAGATAGAGATCGAGTATTTATCGTCGGCATCAGAAATGATATAGAAAAGAGTAAAAGCTTTGAATTTCCTAAGCCTTTAGGTAAGCCTATCAAGCTCTACGATGTCATTGATAGGATTGATCGTTGTCAGTTTACTAAGAAAAAGTTTCCTCCAGAGATTTTATTTGAAGGTAGAATTCCAGCCGCCAGAGGTAGATTCCAAAAAATCGATGAATTAAATGATTTTTTTATTTTCGCGGATATCAGAGATGGACATACGACGATTCATTCTTGGGACTTGATTAAAACAACGACTAGAGAAAAATTAATCTGTAAAACGATTTTAAAGAATAGACGAAAGAAGATCTATGGTCCCAAGGATGGCAATCCCTTAAGCTTTGCGATATTAAGCCAGCTTGTTCCTGAACTGAAAATTGAGGAACTTGAAAAATTGGCATCTAAAAAAATTATTCGTTATATTGATGATAAAGGATATGAGTTTGTCAATTCAAAGATATCTTCAGGCATTAATGGTGTTTCTAAAATATTCTTACCTCATGCCGATGTAATTGCCACGTTAACGGCGACTGGAACAAGAGATTTTGTGGCAACAAAGTCTCTGAAATGTCAAGAGCCTGAAGCCTATAAAAAAACATTCATCAAAGAAATTTATAGAAAGAAAAAATTTAAGCGACTTACCGCGCAAGACTACGCCAGATTGCAAGGGTTTCCAGAATGGTTTCAACTGGCGGATAATGAAGCTACGGCTAAGTATCAACTGGGAAATGCTGTTTCAGTTCCTGTTGTCTATCATTTGGCGAAAGCTTTACTCAAGGTTATTTTGTAGAGAAAATTGATATGGCGGCTATTAGTAACACAACTCGTTCAAAAATTAAAGGCTATTTAGAAGGCTTTATCCAAGGGTTAGTCAATGAATATAAAGGTCGAGAAATTGTCAAGCCTGATAGCGCATCAGAGTATTTATCGCGCCGATCTTCTAAGGGCGAATTGAAACCCTTTCAAGCTTCACTTATTCCACCAAAATTAATTCGCATCAACCAGTTTGAACGCGGATTAAGTACCCGTTTGGGAAACTCTGTAGAAGAATGCGCTCGTATCATAGCCCAAGATTATTATCCAACGGCACATCGAGGTTATGATATCACCGCACAAGTTAGTATCACCGCCTTTGCTGAAGCGGAACGCCAGAAGGAACATTATGAATCGGCTGCCAAGGGGGGACAAACAAAGCCATCTTTTGAGGAGATGATAATAGCAATGTTAAACGCTCGACGTTCTGGCGATTTAGAAGAAAAGCAGGTTCGGGCTGACCTTTATATTCAAACAGATGACGGCAGAGAATTAATATTTGAGATTAAATCCCCTAAACCTAACAAGGGGCAATGTTTAGAAATATTACAGCGTTTGTTGAGATTTCACTTGTTGCGTGGTGATAACTCGGCTCAAGTCAAGACTTATTATGCGATGCCCTACAATCCTTATGGTTCGACAAAAGCTGATTATAAATGGTCACAGGCTTTAAATTATCTACCGTTTGAGGAAACTGTAGTTATCGGGCAGGATTTTTGGTCAATCCTTGGCGGTGAAACCACATACAAAGAACTATTAGAGATTTATCTGGAAGTTGGACAAAATAAAAGTAAGTCTATGCTGGATTCTTTGGGTTTTGGATTTTGAGGGGAGGCGAAATAGAATGATTTCAATCGTTTAAACTTAGTCTATTGCCGAGCAACGACAAGGGTTAGATAACCGGACAAATCAACTAAATAATTTTGTTAATTTGTATTTATGTGAATTGTATATCTATGCTAAAATAAAAAACAAATTTAAGTAATTATTATGGTATCAACTGAAAGCACTTCAGGAACTGAATTCCACTCCAATTATCCCACAATTGGCATCATCGGTTGCGGCAATATTGGAGGAAAACAAGCTACTAATTTTCTAGACCACGGTTACTCTGTCTATGTCTATGATCTTGATCAAGATTCTATGGCACAATTGCAATCTTTAGGTGCAAAAATTACCCAAAGTTGTGCCGAAGTTGCAACCCATTCAGAGATAATCTTTACTGCCTTACCGACTCCTGATGATGTGATCACAGCCGTGCTAGAGGGTGAACAAAACCTGAGCCAAGGATTGCAACCCGGAAGTGTTTACGTGGACATGAGTACCAACTCTCCCGAAACAATTCTCAGAATTCATCAAGTCATGAAACAACTGGGAATTGAGATGTTAGATGCCCCTTTTAATGATTGCTCGGAAGGGGTTCAAAGTCAGCAAGGTATGGGTTTAGCGATTCTGGTTGGCGGCTCAAGGAAAACCTTTGAGCGAGTTGAACCTATTCTCCAGGTCATGGCAGATCATGTTCTGTATTGTGGCGAAATTAGCTCCGGAACTCGATGTAAACTCATCCACAATGCGGTGAATGCGATCGCGGTTCAAGCGGTGAGTGAAGGAATTACGTTGGGTTTAGCTTCGGGAATCGACCTACAAACGATTTGGGATGTCCTACGTTTGGGATCATTTGGTCAAAATCCTGGGGATATTCATGGCTTACCTCATTATTGGTTCTCACGACGCTGTGATGATTTATCTCAACACCCTGAATTTACTATCCAATTACTTCATAAAGATTTGCGGCTGGCTTTGGAGTTGGCTAGTCAGCACAATATTTGTGTTCCTCATTTAAG
>CAZNNK010000860.1:0-3310 GCA_964574085.1 uncultured Coleofasciculus sp. | reverse complement strand
TCCCTCCCCTTGACAAGGGGAGGGTTAGGGAGGGGTCAAATGTTTTCCAGGAAAACAGCCTATTTAGTTAACGTTTACTCCTGGAAAGCAATCTTGACACATCAGCATGCATCAGGGCAATATTGGGATCACGTTGAATTGCTTGATAGTAACGTTGCTCTCGATTTGTCCCCGCTTCATCAGGAGAAACCAGAGAACGGGCTTCGTCTAAAAGTTCATTTGCCTGATGCAACGTTATTGGTTCTTTGGCACTCAACGCTTCATCAATCTGAACAATAAATTGAGAGAAAGGGCGTAACCAACTAAACCATTCATCTTGGACAACCAGTTGGAAAAACTCTCCTTTTGAACGAATACGCCCATGAAACCGTTCATACTGATCGCGTTCCGAGTGGAGAAGGGCTTTATGCAGTTGCAGCAGCGCCCCACGTACATCGCGCAGGCGTTGAAAGGGTAGGTTTCCGGGAGAATAGGTAAATGACATGAACCAGGATTGCGATCGCGACTTTCTTTATCTTAGATTGAAATTAACATGGATGTAGCGTGCCGTTGGCGATCGCGCTTGAGAGTAAGTTAATCATAAACACGTTATTATGGATAATAGTACGTCTAATTTTATCACCCTATTTTTGTGTGGTGATGTGATGACGGGAAGAGGGATTGATCAGGTGCTACCTCACCCTAGTAACCCCGTTCTCCACGAATCCTACATCAAAGATGCCAGAGACTATGTAACCCTGGCTGAGAACACGAATGGTATCATTGAAAAACCTGTTCACTTTGCTTACATCTGGGGCGATGCACTTGAGGAATTCGAGCGAGTATCCCCCGATTTGAGACTGATTAATTTGGAAACCAGTATCACCAAGAGTGACGAGTATTGGCAGGATAAACTCATCCATTATAGAATGCATCCCGATAATAGCCCTTGCTTAACCGCCGCCCATATCGATTATTGTTCTCTGGCAAATAACCATGTCATTGATTGGGGATATACAGGGTTACAAGAAACCTTAGACACCTTAACTAAACTAAACGTGAAAAGTGCGGGAGCAGGACACAACCAGAAAGAAGCCGCAGCACCTGCCGTGATGGAAATTGAGGGAAAAGGTAGAGTCATTGTGTTTTCCTGGGGTTTCCAAACCAGCGGTATTCCCCGGAGTTGGGCACCTACCGATGATAAGCTGGGTGTTAATCGATTAACAGATGTTTCTGATCAAACTATCCTTGAGATTAAAGAAAACGTTCGATACGTAAAACGACCCAGAGATATCGTCGTGGCGTCGATTCACTGGGGAGGAAATTGGGGCTATCAGGTTCCTGGCGAACAACGAGAGTTTGCCCATAAACTGATTGATCAAGCTGGCGTTGATATCATTCACGGACATTCGTCCCATCATGTCAAAGGAATAGAAGTTTATCGGGAAAAACTGATTCTTTATGGATGTGGTGATTTACTCACTGATTATGAAGGAATCAGCGGTTATGAACAGTATCGAGATGATTTAAACTTAATGTACTTCGTGAGTGTGAAGCCAGCCACAGGACAGCTAATTAATCTGCAAATGACACCGACTCAGATCAAAAATATGCGATTAAATCGAACTTCAACAACGGATACACTATGGCTAAGAGATGTCTTGAATCGGGAAGGAAAAAAGTTTCGCGATCGCGTAAAATTGAACCCCGATAATACCTTAACCCTACAGTGGGAATAATTCATAAATGACATAAGACAAATGACGTAGCTTGCTTCTCAAGGGTAGCGAGTATGACGAATGACGAATGACATAAGACAAATGACGATCTCCACCGATTCCAGCTTTGCCGATACCCAAACCCATTGGGCAAAAGACTCAATTCACCAGCTTTTTACCCGCCAAATTATCAGTGGTTATCCGGATGGTAGCTTTCGCCCCAATAACCCTGTTACCCGGGCTGAATTTGCGGCGATTTTAAATAAAGCTTTTCCCCAGGCTACCCCGGTGCGCGATGCCATCAACTTTCGCGATGTACCCGCCAATCACTGGGCAAATTCCGCGATTCAAACGGTTACCCGTGCTGGATTTTTCTCCGGTTATCCGAATGGAACCTTTCGCCCCAATCAACCCATTCCCCGTGTACAAGCGTTAGTGGCATTGGTGAGTGGGTTACAGTATGACCGTGATCCAAATCCTAACCCAATTCTCCAGCAATACTATGATGATGCAGCAACTATTCCCAATTATGCACGGGGCGCGATCGCAACCGCAACCGATAAGTTTTTAGTCGTTAACTATCCAGATGTCAGACGCCTACACCCAAATCGCAACGCCACACGAGGCGAAGTTGCTGCACTGATTAGTCGGGCGTTAAACCTTCCTGGCGTTCCCCGACAGTATGTTCCCGGTTGGGATATTATCGCCATTAAACCGTTATTCGATGCAGCAGATTCTTTTGTGCAAGGACGGGCGAGGGTCAAACTAGGCGATAAATGGGGATATATTGATAAAACTGGCACCTTTATTGTTGATCCGCAACTGTATGAAGCCGAACCGTTTTCTGAAGGAATTGCATTAGTACGATTGCAGCAAAATGGCGTTGACTTAAGCTGGGTTCGTAGTAGGCACTTTAGTGCCAGAAGCGCTAAAGCGCTGACGACAAACGCCCGAAATCAATTATCCCCACCCGAAATCCGAGGCGTTTGGCTAACGACTACCGATAGCCAAGTCTTTAATTCCCAAAAAAACATAGCTGAGGCGATGGATTTCCTCGCCGAAACCGGATTTAATGTCGTTTTTCCGGTGGTTTGGAAGAATGGGGCGACGCTTTATCCCAGTCGCCTAATGCGAGATACAATGGGACTGGAAATTGACCCGCGCTTTACTGGGCGAGATCCCCTCGCCGAACTGATTCAAGCGGCGAAGAACGTAGGATTAGCGGTAATTCCGTGGTTTGAATATGGTTTTGCCAGTTCCTATAATCAAAAAGGTGGACGCATACTTGCCCAAAAACCCGATTGGGCGGCGCGGGATCGTCAAGGGAATTTACTCACCAAAAATAACTTTGAATGGCTGAATGCATTTGACCCCCAGGTGCAGGATTTTATAATCGGACTTATCCTAGAAGTTATTAGAAATTACGATATTGCCGGAATTCAGGGGGATGATCGTTTACCCGCCCTGCCATCTGAAGGGGGGTATGATAGCCACACAGTACAACGCTATGTGCAGCAGTTCAACCAGGAACCGCCTAAAAACCCAAAAGACGCCCAATGGCTACAATGGCGGGCGGATTTGCTAACGGATTTCCTGACTCGTTTGTACCGACA
>CAZNNK010000859.1:0-3317 GCA_964574085.1 uncultured Coleofasciculus sp. | reverse complement strand
GATGAGGGAGATGAGGGAGATAGGGGAGATAGGGGAGATAGGGGAGATAGGGGAGATAGGGGAGATGGGGAAGATGGGGAAGCTGTGAGTTAACTCAAAACTTTACCTTACCTATTGCCCATTGCCCATTGCCTATTCCCTGTTCCCTGTTCCCTAACGAATGACAAAGGTGTACTAAGACAAATATCGTATTCAGATTACGTCACTTGGCTGATGCTAGCTTCGGGAAAGTTATTGTATTCTTACGATAGAGTTCCGCTACTCCTGTATGATGTCGATGTCAAAAACATTGAGTGTGCATCCTAAATATATCCAAGCCGTCGAACAAGCTTGGAGATATAAGAGTAACGGACAAGAGCAAGAGCTAGCGGAACAGCTAGGTCGCTCGCTACCTATTGTAATTAATAATCTTTTTCTCAAAGGTCAGCCAGTTAATCGGCTGAACTTTCTGCAAATTTGCCAGCTATTAGGACTGGATTGGCGAGAAGTGGCTGGCTTGGAGGGACAAGACTCATCGCTCACGTCGGTATCTTCTGTCACCCTCAATTCAGTTGAAAATCAAATTAATTCCTGTTTCTCTATTGAAAAAGACACGGTAGATAAAGCATTACAGGATTTGGTACGTACTCTTTGTGACATGTTGGGTCGTATCACTCGTAAAGCTGGAGACTTGCTGAGTGCCGATCGCGCTAGTATCTTTTTAATTGATCAGCACAAGAAGGAAGTGGGTTCTTTAATCGCTGAGGATGGAAAAGGGGGGTCTTTAATCATTGATATCCCGATGAACAAGGGAATTGTCGGTTTAGCTGCCCACTCGTCCAACATGATCAATATTCCCTTTGATGTCTACGATGACCCCCGTTCCGAGCAAGCCAAGAAAACGGATCAAAAAACAGGCTACCGTACTTATACAATCTTGGCGTGGCCCCTGTTGAATCGCCAAAAAGAGGTGGTTGCGGTTGCTCAATTTATCAACAAGCTTAAACCTCATTCAAATCCTCAGGCAGACTTATCTCAGCGCATTGACAAAAAGGGGTTTACCTCCGAAGATGAATTCGTTTTTGCCAAATTTGCCCCATCTATTATGGGGATTTTAGGTAAATGTCAGGTTTGTCATCAACTGGCGCATAAACTGCAAGCCAAGCAACAAATTACCCGAGGTGGTGTTGTCTTGAGAGAAGATGAGTTGATTGCTGAACTCCGGCAGCGAGAGCAACAGCTCCGGCAAGGCTTTGCTAAGTTAGTCTAGCTAGTCACAAATTGTATCATCCCCACCGTGTAGACAGATGGGGATTGCCGCCGAATTTGGTTAACTCGGTGGTGGAAAGAAGAGAACGGGATGCCAACTACGCCGCATCAACTCCCCAGCAAAGCTACGCACAGGTAATTCAATAATACTGCCGATGGTTTCCGAGGAAACGGCGATCGCGCTGATGTCAAACACTGTCGCTGCATCTAAAACTTCCAAATAAGGATTACCGATGCGGACTTCTGTCTTAACCTGCAAACCCAACCCTTCTAAGTCAGCTTTAATCTGCTTGAGCTTTTCCTGGGCGACTTGGACTTGTTGCTCTTGGGATACAGGTTTCCGTCGCCACTCTTCAATCACCCAGATTAACAAACACTCACAGAGCGAGTGATCCGGGCGTTTTTGGGCATAAGCCTTCACCTTTTGCAACAGATACTCCGACGCCTTACCGCCGTTATAAGGAATCAGAAAATAGCGGAATAGATGTTGACAGCGCAGATCGAGTTCTTCACAGGTATACGTCGAAACCAGTTGGGGACGCAGAATCATCAGGGGAGTGGTATAATTCCTGGCTAATCCGGCTGTTGTGCTACCAAACAGCTTTTCTTGTAAAAAATTGCGACTTTCCATCCCCGTGAAAATCACATCGACGTCGTAGTTTTTGGCAACTTTGGGAATCGTATCCAAAGGACGCCCGGAGAGAACTTCGATGTGAACCTCTACACCCTCTGGTATATTTTTCAATCCAGCTTGCAGGCGATCGCGAGCCTGGACAATTCCTTGCTCATCAATCCGGGGAATTTCCCCTTCCTCCCATAAGGGTACGCTATGGAGAAAGATAATCGTTTGGATGCCATTCGCCGCTAAACTGGGTACAAACTCGACCAACCGATACAAACCATCGGCAAAATTGGTGCAAATTAAGCAACGCTGAAACATAAGATAGGAAAAATATTTTTTGATCACAAAACCCAGTGTCAAAGCAGGTTTGGCATTGGGCGGCTTATGGATTCAAGCTTACCGCTTGGCGGATGTCTATCGTAAATGTGTGCTTTTTTTCTGAGAAAACACCAGGAAAATCGACGATGTTATTATTGGACGCCCCTTGATCTGAACTATCCAAACTCTACATCACTTTGCCATCCAATCCTACTGGACACTCTCGTTACTGAAAGAGAAGATCTTCTGATGACTCTTAGATCAGGACAAGAGCATTCTTGCTTAATTTTACTGAATCTTGGTTGAGCTAACCATTTTAGCCTCTTCGCTGCACTCCCTTCTCACTCGTGTGGCGTTTTGGGTTTCAGAGAGTGAAGTATTCCAGCCAACCCATCCAATAGTCCGAGGTTGGTCGTACACCTGTAGAAATCCCAGAAAGTAGGACACTCGATAGTCCTTAACCCGCCTCCCTGTGAATTCGTCAAATTCCTGAACAGGATTGGCTCTCTAGTGGATGACTTTGTATTGTAAAGTTTCAATAAGAATATAGTCAGATGTAGTCATGTTGTGTAATATATAAACATGAAACTATCAGACTATGCCAAAAAAGCAGGAATCAGTTATCGAACTGCCTGGAGGTGGTGGAAACAAGGAAATTTGCCAGGTCATCAATTGCCGTCTGGTACGATTATCATAACTTCGGAGGCGATTGAGGACAAATTGAAACCCGACTTGATAGCTTGTATTTATGCAAGAGTTTCCAGCGCCCAAAACAAAGATAATCTGGAGCGACAAGCAGAGCGGTTAAAAGATTATGCAATTGCCCGAGGTTACAAAATTTATAAAATAGTCAAAGAGATTGGCAGTGGTTTAAATGACAATCGCCAACAATTGGCAAAAATTCTAGTAGACCCAAACTACAATATTTTGATTGTAGAACATAAAGATCGTCTCGCTAGATTTGGAACAAAATACATAGAGATTCTCCTCAAAGAATTAGACAAAAAAGTTGAAATTGTTAATCAAAGTGAGGATAAAAAAGATGAATTAATGGAAGATTTAATTGCCATTATTACTTCCTTTTGCTCGCGGATGTACGGATTAAGAAGGTCGAAACGAAAAACCGAAA
>CAZNNK010000858.1:0-3325 GCA_964574085.1 uncultured Coleofasciculus sp. | reverse complement strand
TTGTGATGGTGGTTGTAGTCATAAAAGCGTCCCAAAATTACGCCCCAGTCTGTTTTATTGGTTTTCCACTCAACGCGATCGCCTTCTTGGTAACGAGGAGTAGGGAATGGCACATGGCGGTTATAAAAATTCTCCCCCGGCTTCCCAGACGCGCCATGGCGCGTCTCTACATGCTTCTCCTGCTCTCCTATCTCCTCCATCTCTTCACCATGACGCAGGGCGTTTAAGGCGCCAGCGATGAGTTTTCCGTCGATGCTTCGAGTCAACTCCTGGATAAAGAGTTTCGCGATCGCGTTGACTTCAGTATCGGTTAGGTGCATTTGCGACGCATCGAAGTCAATGTCGCGGTAGTGCTTGATCAGATCGAGGAGTTGGGTCATACCCAATTCCGCTAACGCTTGCTGGGCAGTGGTTTCAGCGGTCAGGGATTTGTCAAATTGAGGGAATAAAGGTTTCATTGGGTTCTTCTCCTTGTGTTTTGTTGGCTGTATTAGTTGCTTGTAACAATGTTATAACAAAATGAGCAAAATAAAAACCCCTTTGTCTCAAAAAAAAGAGTAGAGACGTTGCATGCAATGTCTCTACAATGGTGCTTGGATTTCAAAAACGTAGGGTGGGTTAGGCGGGATTTAAACCGAAGCGATAACCATTCAATGAAGTATCCGCTGTAACCCACCACTATTAACGGGGAGGTGTATTATTTAGGGCTTGCTAAATTAATCGGGAAGCTATACTATATAATGGGGTGAAGCAATTTTACCGCCCAACAAGTGCAAGGTTTTTACACCCTTACGCTCAAAATCATGGGATGATAAGCCTGTCCGACTACTTATCATTTGCCGAGATAGATTGATCGGTATCTTTGATCCGCCTTTTTCTATCAATCTGATCTGTTTTGAAGGGCGACTTTTATTCAAGCCTGAACGCTTTTAAATAAAATGCCTAAAATTTTATTGATATCTTTAATGTAATAATTGCTCAAGTCGATACAGACATCAGAATCCTCTAACTTTAGAAACTTCCAAATATCTCCTGTCGTCACCGCTCCATAAATCGTCTGAATATTATTTTCTTCCTGCTGATTAAATAACTGGGCTGCTAACATTGCTGCCGCACACTGTCCCAATCCGCCTTTAATGTTTTCATTCTTAGCTTCTACAATAATCGCCACCGGAGCATTAATTGTCAGTTGCTCTTTAAAGCGACTGATAATAAAATCGCAATATCCATTTAACCCTTTTTCAAAATCAACATTAAAATCTGAACCTGAGAATAAACTAATTTGATAATTTACTCTTCTTCTCAACTCCAATAGAATCGGCGTAATTATCATTTCGGATCGGGCTTTTTCTGTATTAATTGCCAGAGCCAATTCAACTGTTTCCGCTAAAGTAGCGGCGAGCGATTCACTCGGCTGTAGGGGTTCTACAGTGACAAACAAATCAGATTCTTCGTCAATCCGTAAATTAAACGCTTTCTTAAATTTACTTAATGTAGTAAAGTCACTATAAGCCATTTTTAGCGCCTCAATCCGCCAAGCATTTTAAGCTGTTATGCATTTAAATATTGATATTATAGCAACCGCCATGGCTGTTAGGACACATCATTTATTTATGTAGAGACGCGCCATGGCGCGTCTCTACAATGGTGCTTGGATTTCAAAAACGTAGGGTGGGTTAGGCGGGATTTAAACCGAAGCGATAACCATTCAATGAAGTATCCGCTGTAACCCACCACTATTAACGGGGAGGTGTATTATTTAGGGCTTGCTAAATTAATCGGGAAGCTATACTATATAATGGGGTGAAGCAATTTTACCGCCCAACAAGTGCAAGGTTTTTACACCCTTACGCTCAAAATCATGGGATGATAAGCCTGTCCGACTACTTATCATTTGCCGAGATAGATTGATCGGTATCTTTGATCCGCCTTTTTCTATCAATCTGATCTGTTTTGAAGGGCGACTTTTATTCAAGCCTGAACGCTTTTAAATAAAATGCCTAAAATTTTATTGATATCTTTAATGTAATAATTGCTCAAGTCGATACAGACATCAGAATCCTCTAACTTTAGAAACTTCCAAATATCTCCTGTCGTCACCGCTCCATAAATCGTCTGAATATTATTTTCTTCCTGCTGATTAAATAACTGGGCTGCTAACATTGCTGCCGCACACTGTCCCAATCCGCCTTTAATGTTTTCATTCTTAGCTTCTACAATAATCGCCACCGGAGCATTAATTGTCAGTTGCTCTTTAAAGCGACTGATAATAAAATCGCAATATCCATTTAACCCTTTTTCAAAATCAACATTAAAATCTGAACCTGAGAATAAACTAATTTGATAATTTACTCTTCTTCTCAACTCCAATAGAATCGGCGTAATTATCATTTCGGATCGGGCTTTTTCTGTATTAATTGCCAGAGCCAATTCAACTGTTTCCGCTAAAGTAGCGGCGAGCGATTCACTCGGCTGTAGGGGTTCTACAGTGACAAACAAATCAGATTCTTCGTCAATCCGTAAATTAAACGCTTTCTTAAATTTACTTAATGTAGTAAAGTCACTATAAGCCATTTTTAGCGCCTCAATCCGCCAAGCATTTTAAGCTGTTATGCATTTAAATATTGATATTATAGCAACCGCCATGGCGCGTCTCTACTCTACAATGACATTAAGGTTTAAATGCCGAACAGCTTATAAAACTCCCTACAGCAGCCCCTATCTACTTTTCCGTTTCTCGCCACAGGAATCGCTCTAAGGGAACTAACCGCATCAATTCTCGCCCTAAACGTTGATACAGGGGAATCCGTTCTGAATAGATTTTGGCATATCCTGTCGCTCCCGGATAGAGTTTACCATCACTATTATCCACGACAATTTCCACTTGGGCGATGGGTTGGGGTTGGGAGGGTTCATGCTGAATTTGAGGCAGAATTCGTTGTACGGTGGCGGTGTAGGGTCTTAGTTTAGCTTGGCGGGGACGGAAGGTAACGGGTTTGTGGTTTTCTACATATTCTAAGTCTTCTTCCTTGATGTCTACTGTGGCGGTGAGGCTGCTGAGTTCAGCAATTTCTAGGAGGAAGTCTTCGGTGGGTTTGAGTTCTTGATTTTGGCGCAAGTCTAAATCATTGGTGAGGATAACTCCGGCAATGGGAGAACGTAGGGTAAGATTTTCTTTATGGGTTTTTAGTTCAGAGAGGCGGTTTTTTAGGGTCGCGATCGCTTGTTGTTGAGTTATCATTTGGGATTGTGCCGTAGCAATCATTTGAGAGGCGTCAATGGCGGCGAGTTGAGACGCGGTTTCGGTTTGTAAGTCACGGGCGGT
>CAZNNK010000857.1:0-3326 GCA_964574085.1 uncultured Coleofasciculus sp. | reverse complement strand
GAGGACTTGAAGAAGGTTAAACAGGGAAAACGAGGGACGTTCTCTCGCCTGTTTAACAGGCGGCTGTCCCATTGGCTGTATAGAACTTTGGTGCAGTTGTTGGAAATGTTGTGTGAGGAGGAGGGGATTCAGCTAGTGGTGAAAGACCCCTTCAAAACCTCGCAGTTCTGCTCGAGCTGCAACAGATGGGATAGACGAAACCGAAAAGGTGACAGGTTTAGGTGTGTTCATTGTGGCTACCTTGCCCATGCTGACCACAACGCGGCACACAACGGGCGAGCTTTTAGGCTCGGCGGGAGTTTATGGTCTCCGTTCCTACTTACTTAAGTTCAAAAAGTTAAAGTTTTGGATAACCCTAGTAATAGGCGGAGCGTATTGTAGAGAGTGAAGGAACAGGATAGTATGACAGCCACCCCAACCCAACAAGAGAACAAAATACTGCGTCAATCTGTTTTAGGCTCTCGGCGGTTAAGCAACTATTGGTGGGCAGTAGTCGCCTCAATCGGCGGTACAGGATTTCTTTTAGCCGGACTTTCCAGTTATTTTCAACGCGATCTATTGCCTATTGGTGATACCAGAGGTTTACAGTTTATCCCGCAAGGCATCGCCATGAGCTTCTATGGTACTGTCGGTTTGCTCTTTGCACTCTACCTCTGGCTGGTCATCCTTTGGGATGTTGGCGGTGGATACAATGAGTTCAACAAGGAAACCGGAATGGTAAAAGTTTTTCGCTGGGGCTTTCCTGGCAAAAACCGCCAGGTCGAGTTTAGTTGTCGCCTGCAAGATGTGCAATCGATTAAAGTTGAGATCAAAGAAGGGCTTAATCCCAACCGCGCTCTCTACCTGCGCGTCAAAGATCGCCGGGAGGTTCCACTCACTCGTGTAGGACAGCCTTTGTCCCTATCGGAACTGGAAAACCAAGGTGCAGAACTGGCTCGTTTCCTGGCGGTTCCCCTAGAAGGCATGTAATGTTTTAGAGACGCGATGCAAGAAGTGTCTGGGAATCTGGGGGCAAAGCGAAAACTAATGCGTCAAAATAATTCAGTAGCGCAAGCTACAAAAAGGTAGGTAGGTTAAGTATGCAAGTATTTGTCCGGCGCTGGTTCCTGGTTGTGGTCATGATTATTGCCGTAAGTCTGGGAGCTTGTAGTCCGTCAAAGGTGGCATCCCAAAACACGAGGGATTCCTCAACAGCAGCAACAACAGGAACGTCGGTAGCTCAAGTCACTAATCCTCAAATTGAGAACTTACCAAGATTAGAGGGAAAAGCGACCGTTGTTTTAACAGTTAAAGATTCCCCGATTACCATCGAGGTCGATGGCACAAATGCCCCAATTACAGCCGGGAATTTTGTCGATCTGATCGAGCGGGGTTTTTATGACGGCTTAGTATTTCACCGAGTCGTGCGTGAACCTCAACCGTTTGTGGTTCAGGGAGGTGATCCCCAAGGGAAAGACCCCAATGTTCCAGTAGAGCGTCTGGGAACCGGGAGTTTTATTGACCCGAAAACTGGACAGCCTCGTTACATTCCTTTAGAAATAACGCCAAAGGGTGCTGAGACTCCCGTCTATAGCGAAACTTTGGATAAAGCCGGCATTTCTGATCCTCCGCAATTGCAACATACTCGTGGTGCTGTAGCGATGGCACGCTCATCGATGCCAGATTCAGCCTCGTCCCAGTTTTATATCGCCCTGGCGGATCTGTCTTTTTTGGATGGCGATTATGCGGTGTTCGGCTATGTAAAAAATGGTATGGATGTGGTAGATACGATCCAAGTTGGCGATCGCATCGAGTCAGCCGAAGTCACCCAGGGACTAGAAAATCTAAAAAAACCTGAGTCAGCGTCAGAAGAATCGCCTTAGCTATACCGTAGGGTGGGCATTGCCCACCAGCATACCAGTCAGTGACATTCAGGTTAAGTCACACGTCAACAGTCAAAAATTTGGGTTTGCATTCGGTTGTTGTTACAGGGATTGGTCTCATCTCATCATTAGGTGGTTTAGAACAAAGTTGGCTCCGACTGCTTAAGGGTGAGTCGGGAATTGGGCAGTATCAACCCTTTCCCGAACTACCTATTCGCCCCTTGGGAATAGTTGATCGCCTGCCAAGTTCATTAACAAGGTTGACTCAGGTCGCCGTCGCTGATGCTCTTGCGGATGCCAATCTTCAGACACCAATGCCTGATTGTGGTGTCGTGGTTGGCTCTAGTCGTGGCTGTCAGGCGTCTTGGGAAGAGTTAATCAGAGCCGCAGGAGAACAGGGAAATGGCGGAATCAGGGAGCTATTCTCTAATCCCCATTCCTCTGGGCTGAAGCCAAAAACATGGTTAGAGACATTACCCCATCAAGCCGCGATCGCAACGGCTCGTCAAATCGGCTCGAGGTCACCTGTACTCGCACCAATGGCAGCTTGTGCCACGGGAATTTGGGCGATCGCACGGGGATTTGAACTCATCCAAACGGGTCAATGTCAACGGGTTATTGTCGGTGCGGTGGAAGCCCCAATTACCCGATTAACCTTGGCAGGATTTGACAAAATGGGAGCTTTGGCAAAAACAGGGGCGTATCCCTTTGACCAACGACGGGATGGTTTTGTCTTGGCAGAAGGCGGGGCAGTTTTGGTCTTGGAATCAATGGAATTAGCGGTAAGTCGGGGCGTGCCAATTTATGGGCAACTATTAGGTGTTGGCTTCAGTTGTGATGCTTACCATGTTGCTACGCCCAAGTCAAGCGGCAAGAGTGCGATAACAGCAATCCAGCAATGTTTAGACCGAAGTCATCTTTCCCCAAGTAAAATTGACTATATTCATGCACATGGGACAGGGACTCGGTTAAACGACGAAAATGAAGCCCAATTAATCGACTATTTGTTTCCCCATAGAGTGGCGGTGAGTTCAACCAAGGGAGCCACAGGTCATACCTTAGGTGCATCAGGCGCGATCGGTGTCGCGTTTTGTTTAATGGCACTCAAGCATCAGATAATACCGCCTTGTGTAGGATTGAGCCAACCCGCGTTTGATTTAGATTTAGTCACCCAAACCCGTCGGCACAAGGTTCAGCAAGTATTATGTTGGAGTTTTGGGTTTGGGGGTCAAAATGCAATCCTGGCTTTGGGAAAATATGGCAGAAGGCAGAGGGCAGCAGGCAGGAGGGAACAGTAGTGCAAGTGTCTCGCTCGCTATTTTGTATGGTTTTCCACTGTTCCCTGTTCCCTTCCATGCTCAACTTTCATCGTGTCCGACTACTTATAATGCTTCATGAAACTCAAACCCTTACATGACAAGCGATGGTGCAGGCTCCCTCGCGATTCATCCGAGGGATGAAACC
>CAZNNK010000856.1:0-3329 GCA_964574085.1 uncultured Coleofasciculus sp. | reverse complement strand
CATCTCCCCCATCTCCCCCATCTTCCCCATCTCCCCCATCTCCCCCATCTCCCCCTCACCTCACCACTTATTCAGCAAGCCCTAATTACGCCCCATACTTGCGTAATCGTCCCGCATGTGCTAAAGCTAACCCGATCAACTGCACCCCAGGACGCAATCCTAACATCCCCCGCCCACAAGCATATTCATCAAATGTCGCGACATCATCCACTTGGGCATATTTCCCATGAATCATCACGGGGACAGGATGCCAACTATGTTGTCCCATTAACGCCGGGGTGGAATGATCCGCACTCACGACTAACACATCGGGATTGAGTCCAGTAACTAAGGGCAAAAGCTGATCCACTTCTTCAATGACCTTTACCTTACCCTCGAAGTTACTATCTTCTCCCTTACTATCGGAATGCTTAACATGAAGGAAATAGAAGTTGTACTTTTCCCCATAAACCTCTTGTAGCGCTTGAAACCGTTGTTTCATGCCACCGGGACGCGGGACAACATCCATGCCGATTAAGCGACTCACGCCGCGATACATGGGATAATCAGCCACACAAATCCCATCAAGTTTAAAGCGATCGCGGATGGCTGGCAAGGGTTGATATTGCTCAAACCCGCGCATTAAAATCCCAGTAGCCCGGTCTTCATCGGCTAAAACCTGCTGTACCTGATCAATAAACGATCGCACTAACTCGGCGGTTTTCTGGGAGTCCTCTGATTCAGGTGTCGGATCTTTAGCGGGGACGCCTGTGGTTTGCGGATCAGTATCCGGTAAATTTCCCCCTAATCCCTGACCCCGCAACACAAATACCGCCCGGTGTTCGCTGACGGTTTCAAAGAAGTAATCTCCCTCAAAATCTAAGCTAACCTTGTCCCGAATCTTGTCACAGAGACGACGATTCACATCTGTCGCAATTCGACCCGCCCGTCTATCGGACACATTACCCTGTTTATCTATCGTGGCAAAATTCACCCGCGCGGCGATATCATTTTCCTTGAGGTCAAACTCGATTCCCAACGCCGATAAAACACCGCGACCTACATTGTATTTCAGGGGATCATAACCAAATAAAGACAAATGTCCCGGACCACTACCCGGTGTAATTCCCGGACCGACAATTTCTAATAGACCACAACTCGATTCTTTTGCCAATTGGTCTAAATTCGGCGTCTGGGCGACTTGCAATTCCGTCCCACCTTGGTCTGGATCAGACAATCCGCCTACCCCATCTAGAATTAAATAAACAATCTTACCACCTTGTTGCCAAGCTAAGTCTTCCCAAACTGTACTGATATCCATAATAATTCGTTCCCCTTGAGCGTCCCTCACTGGCATTGTTAACTGAATGCAGCGAAAGAGGCAATTCAACTTAAGGTAGAAATCTTTACAATTTGGAATTTTGAATTCTTACAGACCAATTTAATTACTATACCAACGCTCTCCAATCTATCTACCTTAAGGTAGATATTATTTTTTTCTCTGGGTAGAAGTCAAACCGAGTAATCACCGCTAAGCTTCTTTTAGCTCAATCAAGCAAATCGTGCCATTTTCTGCCAAATTTGGCAGTTAAGGCGACCCAGAAGCCTTAATAGCGCGTTTTGACATAATATATTTACTCAGAAGGTATCAGTGTGAATAGTTTCGCTTTCAGACAAACTTGTTCTTTGGTAACTACTGTCGCGTTGATGATAGTGTCGAGTATAGCGTCAGTTCGAGCACAAACGGCGGAATCCTCTCCTCACCAGGGAATGGATGCGCCCTATCCGTGGCAAAATGTTTCAACCCGTGCGGAGAGTTTAAAATCTCCTGGGAGTGCAATTTCTCTTCCGGACAGGAGGTTTCCAACCACTCCTTTAGAACTCAACCAAACTCCCGATACAGGCGATAGACTCCCCGCGACTCCCCCGCCAAACCTGGCTCAACAAACCGTACCTCCACCGGATGCTCCGACGGAACCCCTGGACATTGATACAACAGAGGTATCGCCAGGTAGAGCAACTCGTTCAGGTTCCAGCTATATCGGAGTTGGCGGTAATATTGGAGTGGGAGATGGGGATACGGCTCTGGGTGAAGGAAGCTTTGCTGTCTTCAGTAAAATTGGCTTAACCAGCAATGTATCGGTTCGACCATCAATCTTAATCGGAGATGATCCGACGATTCTGCTACCTGTGACTCTCGACTTTACCCCGGCTGTCACCGACGTGACTGTAGATGTAACTGAAGACGTGGGTGCTAGAGTCTCTCCTTATGTTGGAGCTGGAATCGCTATCTCTACAGGAGATGACAGTTCAGTGGATTTGCTGGCTACGGGAGGTGTGGATGTACCGTTGACGACTCAAGTGACAGCAACGGCTTCCCTGAGCGCCTCGCTGTTTGATGACCCCGCTATCGGACTGTTGCTGGGAGTCGGTTATAACTTCCAATAATTGTCAGGGTTGATGGTTGATGGTTCATTGTTCATGGTTGATGGTTCATGATTCATGATTCATCGCCATCAACAAACAACGATGAACCATGAACATCCCTTTCTTGCTCAAGTTTGTGATCTAGTTAACATCGGTTTGTTCGGAAATCTTTTCTAATCTAAATCTAAAGAATGATGCATTCAAAAATGAATTGAATTATATTGCCTCTGTGGGTAAACCAGAGGAGGCTTGATCATGGCGTCAGACTATGAGACACAAGACGCAACCGAAACATTAACCCTAGAAGGGCTAAGTGCGATCGCGCTTGCACCGATTGTACTTCCCGCCGCCGCTATACTGGAACAGCCGTTAGCTAAGGCTGCACTCAAAGAAAGCATTGCTTTTTCCCAACGTTGTCAGGAAACCGTCGCCCAAGCCAGAGAACGCCTCGATGATGCGATGGCGGAGATTCAGGCGGATTTAGGGGAACAACAGCAAGCAGAAGCCAATGGGAAAGCCGAACCCACCTATGTTCCTCATACAAAAGCCCAAGCATTTACTGAGGTCATGGATTCAATGGATGACCTCAATGAACAAGTGAAACGGTTAACTAATGGAGTAGCCGATTTACAGGTGTTTTTATCCATAGGATTTGGCGCGTTGGCGGTGCGACAATTACTGACCAAAGGATTACAACTGGATGACGTTCCTTGGATTACGTTTGCTTGGTATTCCTTTGATAGCTTTGTGAAACTCCATGACCGAGATAAATCACCATTACCTCCAGGAAAGGAGAAAGCTAGGATGACGACGGATGAAGAATAAAAATGTAGGGGCGGGTAGGGAGCCATTGGTGTCAACTTAAGCGCTAAAAGCAGGGGAAGCCATGTAGAGACGTAGCATGCTACGTCTGGGAGCTGGCG
>CAZNNK010000855.1:0-3356 GCA_964574085.1 uncultured Coleofasciculus sp. | reverse complement strand
AGCTGTCACGCATTTAAATTGGGAATGGGTAGCGAGCAAGATGCTCGCATTACAACGATTTTGCAGTTGTTGACATTAAGGTTTAAATGCCGAACAGCTTAGTATAGTGCTATTTTCTTTTGTCCGACTACTTAGAGACGTTCCAGGAAATGGTGAGTTAATTCAAAATCAACAATTCGATTGTATTACATGCAAGATATTTTGCAAGACTTGACACTGACTCAATCAATAGAATATGATAAATAAGATAGGATATAGATCGATGATAAAAAGGTCATACTCTATCTTTTTTTCTCTGAACCAGGAAATTTCGTATCGAGAAATCAACGCAATATTTTAAATTTTCTAAGGAGAATTTATCCCAAAAAATAGTGCTGATACTCGTGAAAATCTACCGCTCAGAGTGAATCAACCATCAGGGCAAAAACTGAGACAATCGTAAGGATTCTGAGAGTCTTCAGAAATACAGCCCAGGATTTGTCGAAAAACCGGCTAGTGCAGCGCACTTGAATTTAGCCAATACCCCTGAGTTCAGCGTCGCTACAAGTGTTCATTTTTCCGAATAACCCTGTAACCTGTATCCCACCTCATTAAGTTATCAGCCTTTGGCATCGAACTCGGGTTTATACAACGCCGCGATTCAGCGGTAAGGTGAATTATGTTTGAACTAATCGTGCAAAACGAGATTGTCGGGGAAATCGTCTTTAGTATCGCACCTGATGGATTTGGTGTGATTAATCTCATCGAAGTTAAACCCACCTGTCGAGGGAAAGGATTCGGAAATCAGCTTTTAAATGAAGCCATCGCTCAACTTAAATGCCAAGGCGTGAAGGGGATACGCCTGACTCCGATTAAAACCAAGAATCCTTTTATCGTAGATTGGTACAAAAAGAAAGGATTTGTTTTAAACAGAGACAGAATGCTTTTAACGTTTTAACCGTTGCATTCGGCTCATCCTGAGAGCTTACGCCAGTAGCAAGAGGGTTTTGTATAGTGGCGTGTAAAATTAGGGAATAGATTTTGCGGGTTTTATGGGCGCACCGACGTGCGCCCTTGCAATTTGGGAAAAAACCTGATTGTTTTCCTCTTTTACCTGCCAATAAATAATGTAGAGACGTAGCATGCTACGTCTCTACTAACGGCGGCTTTTATCCCTTTCGGACTATCCTTTAACAGAATGAAAAGCCGCTCTTTTTACATATTAGGTGAGTACAGTAAACTCAAACAAATCGTAACTGTCACCCCGGAGTACTGATTCCGTTTGACTTGCCTTCAGTTTCGATTGGAGTAGTTCACCTAAGACTCCCCAGACTAAACCGAGTGTAAAGGTACACTTGGGAGGACTTTCTTCAGTTCCACCGATCGCACAGAGGGTTTCTGAGGTATAGACTTTGATTGAGTCGCCATCTTGGACAATGCGATCAATGATACAAAGACGAGAACCTTTTTCTCCTAAAAGTTCTGTGATTTGTTTGGCGACATCCTCTAAGTTTTGTGTAGTCCCTTTGAAGCCCAACTTTTCAGCAACTTCCTTACCGTGCTTCCGACCCGCAGAGGTCAGTGCTACGGCTGTAGCCTTGTCTCCTAAAGCATCGGTCATGCCTTCCACAATCGCTCGGAAGGATTCAATGCTACTGAGTTGTCCTAGTTTATCGCGTTTTAGTTCTAACACATTTGCTCCTTATTTTCAGAATGGATTCGTGAGATGTGTCCTTGATTTGCTTAGGTATTTAGTTATACAGAAGTAAGTTTATAAGTTTCTTAAGATTTGGACTTTATCAAGGATAAAACCTGAATCACAAAACCCTGGATACTTTGTACTTATTGGTTACATCTGTAATACTTTCAAACTATACTCAGCATAGCTTGTATTTCCGGAAAAAGCAAAACTTTTTCTGGTTCTATCATTCAAAAAAATAAAACGAAATATTGTTGAATAAGAAATAATAAAAGTTGAATGGTTCGTTTTCCGGCAAGTCTCTAAAAACAGATCAACTCTATCCAATAACCCTAAAAATTTAGCTCAGTGGAGTCCTGTGCGAATGAATTTTGATATTTCGGCGTTGCATTGCTTGTTCAAATAATTCCGTTGTCAGCGCTTGTTCAACTGACCAAACACCTGGTTTACTGAGTTGACCTGCCAGTATAAACTGGGCAATGCTACCTGTACCTGCACCAGCCGCCGCTGCTGTATTTTCATGCACCAAGGTGGAGACAACTGTGACAGGTTGCTTCTCCTGGTAACCTGTAACTTGGGCGCGAATGGCAATGCCAATCCCACTGATGCGATCGCTAAATTGGGTCATACGGTAGCTGAGTTGGGACAAAGACTCGATATTTTCGGGTTTCCTTAACCAATCGGTGGGAAACAGATGGGCGGTGATCCAGGTGAGGTGGTTATAAATATCGGGAATTGAGCCAAACTTGGTGATCACGGTTTTCACGGGGAAAGATTTGACAAGGGTAACGGTTTCTGGTACATCGAACCAGTAGACGCCGACCTTACCATAAGGTTGGGGGAAATGAACCGTTTCGCGATCGCTATAGGGTTTGACCTGACGCCACTGGTTATCAATCCACGCCTCAAAGGGGTCTGTTAACCCCAGAAACGTGGTTCGCATCACGGTTACGCCAGCGCCACCGGAACCGGCTACGCCATAACTCAAGTGAATGGTTTCCGGCTGATCCAGTTGTTCCACTGCTTGACGCACCATACTATTGGAGATTCCCGGAAAAACCCCAGTATTGATAATCGCCGTGACACCCGCCGCCGCTGCTGCTTCGTGATAGGCGAAGGCTTTTTGGATAAAGGCGCGATTATCACTCACATCCAGATAATTCACGCCCATCTCGATGCAAGTTTTGAGAACCGAGGCGTCGCGATAGAGAAAAGGACCCGCACAATGGATCACCAGATTATGAGAGGCGATCGCCCGCCTCAACCCATCGCGATCGGCTAAATCTAGGGTGAGAAACTGTACCTGTGGCGAAAATGCTGTCTCCGATGTCCGGTGACGCCCTGTAATCGTAATTTGTGCTGGGGTATGGGCAATGAGATCTTGCATAACATTGCTGCCGATACGTCCTCGTCCTCCCAGAATCAAAACTTGGTCTGTCATTGCCCAATTTAGTAATATCCTTACTGAAGCTTACCAAGTCCTTTAAGCTGTCATGCATTTAAATTGGGTATTAGTAGCGAGCAAGATGCTCGCACTACAAGGATTTCACCATTATTAACATGAAAGTCCGACTCAGTAGTCGGACAAAAGAAAACGGCACGGTGTTAAGTTTTGTAAATAAGCCTCAAACCCTTACTGTTGCCTGTTGCCTGTTGCCTAATCTCAACCGTTAACTTT
>CAZNNK010000854.1:0-3356 GCA_964574085.1 uncultured Coleofasciculus sp. | reverse complement strand
CTCCCCCATCTTCCCCATCTCCCCCATCTCCCCCATCTCCCCCATCTTCCCCATCACTACTCGCCACTATCTCCAGGTAATCTTACCTCCTCTAACACCTTCAACCCTGCCAAAAATTGCCGATCATTGCTAATATGAGGAAACTTTAACTGAGAATCGGGAACGCCCCGTTCTAACTGACGCTGACGCACAATAGCAAAGCTACCCGGTGCTAATATCCGTAAGCGGGGTGCGGGGATATAATTATCCGGTCGCTTTACCGCATAAGACGTATTTGCTTGTTGCAGTTTACGGTCAAAACTGGCGAGGAAAGCTTGGGGATTGTCCAAACGTTGACCCGGTGCTAACTCAATATTAATTAAATAATGGGCGGTGACAATACTCTCCGAAAGGGTTAGACAAAAATCTTCTAAAGGTACGTCAAATTCCTGTTGTAAAGCTTGCATCACCTGAGTTGCATGGTGTTCCGTTGTCTTCTCTGCAGTAGCCGACAGGGTTCCGCCGCGACGATAACGGAAAACAATTAAGGGCGTCTTATTGTAAAATCCCACAACTTCGATTACATCACCAATATCGTAGCGATAAAACCCACTATAATTTGTAGTTAAGAGGCGATAGTGTTCTCCAACTTTAACCTCAGTCGCCAATAGAGTTTTCGGATGTTCGGCGTCCCATTGATCTTCGGGAACAAATTCAAAAAAGCCGCTTTCAATCGCCAAAACACTCCCATCAGTATCTACATCTGGGTAGATACTAAATGTGGCTTCTGCTGAGGAATAAACCGCCCCAAACACAGGGGTATCACCAAAATAATCCGGAAAGCGCTGAAAGTAGAAATCAGACGTACCGCCGCGTGCGGTGGCGACAAAGGATAAATCTGACCAAACTTGTTTCGGCGTTAGGCGTCCCTCTTGGTTTAAAATATCTCGTAGTTCCTGCGCCCGTTGGGGATAAGCAGACCATTGATGCTCTAATTGTGACCGAATCCCGGATTCTAAGTCCAGCCAATTGGCGATTGTCCCTTTGTCTAAATCCCGAATCAAATCGTCGGCGTAGGTTTCCAAATAACTTGCCGTTCGTAGCACGAGCATGGGAAAATTGGCAATCATCCCCCGCATCGTGCGATCGCGTAGCGCAAACAGTAAGCAAACGTAATGGCGGGCAAGGCTATCTCCCGGTTGCAGGGTTTCAAAGGGATGGGCAAACAGTTGTTGGTAGAGAAACTTCCCCATCCGCAGCACACCCACACTGGCATAACCGTACCGAATCCCTCCTGGCGTCTGTCCCATGGGTTGCACGGAGTTGGTAATTAAGAGTTTACCAAACTGACGGTTGCGAGTTTTCAGCGCATCGGCTAAGAACCCCATACTGGTTAAGTTCGCCCCTCTTAGGGAATTCTGAAACCGCTTGGTTACGGGAATTAGCTTCTTTGAACCCGTGGAACCACTGGTGAGATTCAGATAGACAACGGGGTCAGGGGTTAAGATATTCGACTCACCCTGGAAAATACGTTCGGTGTAGGGTTCATAACGACTATAGGGCAGAACCGGGACGCGATCGCGAAATTGGTCGATGGTTTTAATCTCTTTCAACCCCCATTCCCGCCCCAATTCAGTGTTCTGATACCGTCGCAACAGCGTCAGCAGAAACCGTTCCTGTACCGCCTCAGTCTGATGCGTCTTATTCACGAAATTGGCTTTAACTCGTCGGGTTAGCGCGGTTAACAGGGGCAGTACATAATTTGACATGATATCCTCGTACCAGTTGAAATTGAGCGGAAATTGAACGTTTCTCCCTAGCCGAATCAGGTTTTGGCAATTTTTCCGGCATTTTCCGGCATTTTATGGTATTGTTTCATACCGAGTCGTTACCCAGATTCCTATGCTTGTTTGCCAATGACCGATCACAAATTCCATCATTTTTGTCACTTGTTGAATAAATTGTCAAGTTTTTTCCCCATTTTCTCAGATATCGTCCCCACCCCTACTCCTTAGTTTCAGGAGAACTATTGATGCGGATGGAGTTGAACCCTTGCCAAGATGCGCTTTCTTAAGGTTTTGTTCCCTAGTTCTCGGTTAAAGTTCCCCCGATAAGTCCTAGCGATAACGTCTGTTCGCTGTCATCAAAAATGCTAACAACTGTCAAATCCTGACTGTTCTCTGTTCCCCCTTCCCTTGTCGAGTTTGATATGCGAATGAACCCCTCAATTACCGCTGTACCGCGTGTCGATATATCCACCCTCACGCCAGAACAATTTAGCCAACGGTATCAACAAACCGGGACACCTGTGGTGATTACCGGATTGCTGGAGAATGAACCGGATTGGACTTTAGAGTATCTCTGTGCCAAAATTGGCGATCGCGAGTTTATGGTGCGGAATTACGAACAGGCTAAATATGACTCTGGAGAATCTAAACGTTCTCGTGTCGGTAGTGGCGTCGCCTTAGAAACAATGCGATTCTCTGACTATGCTGAACTTTTACGCTGTGGTAAAGTTCAAGAGAATGATCTGTATCTGGGAAAAGCCCCCCTCAAGACTACCCCACTAACCCAAACCTCTACCTGGAAAACCTTGGGCGACAAACTTGGTTTTACTCAACCTGTCACCGACTTTAAAATGTATATGGGTTCAGGAAGCCATCGCTCTGGATTGCATTACGATATCCTGGATAACACCTTGATTCAACTGCATGGGGTCAAAAAAATAGTCTTGTTTCCTCCCTCTCAAACCTACAATCTTTATCCCTTTCCCATTCTCGGTCATTTACGTCATGGGATGAAGTTGCGGTGCTGTTTTAGTCAAGTATCTTTAGAGCATCTCGATTTTGACGCCTTTCCTAAATTCAAGCAAGCCCTAGACCACAAACAAGAGGTCATTCTCGAACGCGGAGAAACGCTTTATTTGCCGGCTGGATGGTGGCATGATGTCAGCGGAATTGATAACACCATGATGTGTTCAGTCAATCGATTCTGGCGCATTTATCCGGCTAGACGCGCCTTGCTGAATTGGGAACGATGGCGGTCTATCCTGGGAGTTGTCTGTGCTATTCCTTATATAGGAGGCAATTTAATCGCGGCTTTATTTCAGCCTCATCCCCAATCCACAATTCGCCAAATTTTGTACAGAATTTAAAAACAATTAAAAATTAAACTAGCCTTTGTTTTCTATCTACTCTTAAGGGGTTACTGTTTTTAGCTATATCAGGTGCGTTACGCTGCGCTAACACACCCTACTGGCGTGGCACAGCTAAAATTGTGGAATAGATTTGGTTCGTAGTGAGGGAACCTCAGCCCTCTCCAGCTAGGCGTTAGAGAACTAAAGTTCTCACTACAAACAAAGTCCTATTTTAGTTGGG
>CAZNNK010000853.1:0-3366 GCA_964574085.1 uncultured Coleofasciculus sp. | reverse complement strand
CCAATGGACTCCACTGGGGATCAGTCTAGCGACTCCGCCAAAGGGAAAGAGCCTTCATTTTCGATTAGTGTGACGCCATTCCCGGCTCAAAAGCAGCAAAGTAAAACCCCGACACTGCCGAAGCTCAAATCCGCTAGCTTCAGTGAACATCGCCATAGCGCCAATCCCGCCTTGGCAATGAATCTGCTCAAGGAAATTGAAGAGATTGTCTCTGGTTGGCAGAAGCAACTGCATACCATAGTCCGGCAAATTCAAGATATTTATATGGATGGACCAATCGTTGAGGGATGGTTAGAATCTCATGCCCGTCAACCGGAAGCGGATCACGCAGGAGTACGTCGTGCTGAGGTGGATCGACTCATGGACTACGTAACCCAATCGTGGCATCAATCCCAGGGCGATGCGAATGTCACCTGTGAATCTCCCCGTGCAGGGTATCGCCTTTGTGGATTAGATGCAGATGGTCAGTTTTGGGTGCGTACTTGTCCGGCGGATCAAGTACCTAGTGTCAGTTTAGCGATCGCACGGTATCAGAAGCTACGACAGCTACTGACTCGCAAAAGTGATCTGGAAACGCGCCTCAGTCAGCTTGCCGAAACGTTAGCCGTATTGCACGCTCATCTCGGTAATGATTGAACATTCAACAGAAAGTTGGCAGGTTAGTGAGTCAGGAAGTTATAACATTGATGGAACGTAATGGCACTTATATCGCTGTTTCCCATCTCTTATCCCGTTCAAATTCTTGAATGGGGACTGGCGCTGTAGCCTATCCCACCTGAATAAAGACGCTCAAAACGCTAAACTATGAAATTGAGCATCTAGCCAACGGTTCGTTTAGCCAGTCGAGATGGTATGGTCAAAGTGACAAAATTTGATAATCCTCTCCAGGAATCGGGGGAATGCTACGATTTTCGCTATTGATCACAGTTCCGCCTGCCCCAAATCAATCCCGTTTTGAATCGTATTCATTTGCGCGTTCAAAATTCTGCCAAAGGTTATCATTCTCACCGATTAAATCTTTTTAAAGTATGACTATTAGTAACTCTAAAGTTCCCGTTTCGGTTCTCATTCCGGCAAAAAACGAAGAAGCTAACCTTCCGGCTTGTCTGGCGAGTGTGGCGAGAGCTGATGAAATATTTGTCGTGGATTCCCAAAGTAGCGATCGCTCGATTGAAATTGCCGAAAACGCTGGGGCGAAAGTCGTGCAATTTTATTTCAATGGACGTTGGCCTAAAAAAAAGAACTGGAGTTTAGAGAATCTGCCCTTTCGTAATGAATGGGTACTGATTGTAGATTGCGATGAACGGATTACCCCAGCGCTTTGGGATGAAATCGCGACGGCGGTTCAAGATCCCAACTATGAAGGGTACTATATCAATCGCCGCGTTTATTTCTTAGGCAAGTGGATTCGCCACGGCGGAAAATATCCCGATTGGAATCTACGCTTGTTTAAACATCAAAAAGGTCGCTACGAAAATCTGGGAACTGAAGGAATTCCGAATACAGGAGATAATGAAGTTCACGAACACGTTATCCTGCAAGGGTTAGTTGGTTATCTCAAAGCAGATATGGATCATATCGACTTTCGAGATATTTACCATTGGCTGGAACGACACAATCGCTATTCTAACTGGGAAGCACGGGTTTACCTGAATATGCTCACGGGTCGTGATGAATCCGATACGATTGGTGCTAATTTATTTGGGGATGCGGTACAGCGCAAACGTTTTTTGAGAAAGGTTTGGGTGTGGCTGCCGTTTAAACCTACCTTGCGATTCATTATCTTTTACTTTATCCGGTTGGGCTTTCTGGATGGTAGAGCAGGATATACTTACGGGCGCTTGTTGAGTCAATATGAATATCAAATTGGTGTCAAACTCTACGAATTACGCAAGTTTGGTGGTCATCTGAATCCAGAGGTGGAAACATCCGCCGTTTCATCGGCGAAATCTCCAGCTACGTCGGTGGTTTCTCCTCATCCTTAATCGGCTGCCACATCAAATTGCTGATTAAGATTTGCTGAAAGGAAATAAGCAAAAGGAAACTTTATTGAAAAGAAAACGGCACGCTCCGGAGCCAGTGCCAGTAAATAGACCTCAACCCCTTACATAAACGTAGCTTGCTTCTCGCTCCCTTGAGTATGACGCTCTCCACCTTTAACTTTAATTGTGTCCACCTACTTACTATCGTGAGTTCCACATCTCAAATAACAACGCTATAAGTATCCATGAGCCGAGACATAGACACCAATATTCCAGATGTAACCGAACCTCCTAGTTTGGATGACATGCCGTTTGTGGATTTGCGAAATTATGACCAGTCTAATTTTGACCGAGGGCGTCCAAGCTGGTTCATTTTACTCTGGTGGTTGGTGCAAGCTGTTACTTTTCCCATCAGTCCACATAATTTTAATGGGTTTCGCCGCTTTATCCTGCGGCTATTTGGTGCCACAATTGGTCAAGGGGTACTCATCCGTCCGACTGCTCGTTTTACCTATCCTTGGAAGGTAGAAATTGGCGACTATAGCTGGATTGGAGATGATGTGGTTTTGTACAGCTTAGAACCGATTCGCATTGGCTGCCATTGTGTGATTTCTCAAGAAAGCTATCTTTGTACCGGAAGTCATGATATTCAAGATGCGGCTTTTAGTCTAAAAACGGCGGGAATTAGTGTTGGGAATGGTGTTTGGATTGCGACTGATTGTTTTATTGGTCCCGGTGTCCAAATTGGGGCGAATGCAGTGATTGGCACCCGCAGTAGTGTGTTTAGTAATATTCCGGCTCAACAGGTTTGTTGGGGGACACCCGCCCGTCCCCGTTATCTGCGGCAAATTCGGTAACATTGGTGGCGAAAGAACTTAGTGACTATTCCAACTCATCAGGATCAACCCCTAACTCCCGCAATCGTGCCGCCAATCGTTCTGCCCGTTCCTGTGCTGTAACCGCTTCCTCTTCCGGCGTTAAAATCAATTCTCCCTCCAGTGTCATCCACCGCAACCACAAACGGTTAATCTCCCGAAAACTCCCTTGCCATAATCCTAAACTTAACCCTAACTCTGGCATTAATAACCGATTATCTACTAAGTTCATCGGTACATAATGACCCCCAAGCAAATGAAAGGCTTGTAATTCATTGGTATAACGACTAAAAACAATCGAGTAGGGAATTCGCAAAATCTGCTCATAAACCTGCCACTTGGTCGGTGGATTTCCAGGTGTTGATACTGTGCGACCCAAATCTTCCTCTTGTGTTCCTGGCGACAATAATTCCACCACTACATAAGGACTCACCTCTTCTTGCCAAACCACGTAACTTAAGCGTAAATCCTGCCCTTCGTATAACCGAGGGACACCCACCACTCCAAAC
>CAZNNK010000852.1:0-3370 GCA_964574085.1 uncultured Coleofasciculus sp. | reverse complement strand
CTCCCCCAGCTTCCCCTGCTCCCCCCGCTTCCCCTGCTAACCGCTAATCCCTTATCCTCTGTAACTGAGTTCTCTGGCGCCTACGCCGCTGAGGTGGTGATTGGCGACGGGCTTGTAAGAATACGACTTGAGCCTCACTACTTTCTCTAGCTACCCGAATCAACAATCCAGCCGAACACAAATTGGCAATCATAGAACTTCCCCCATAACTAAAAAATGGGAAAGGTAAACCCGTAGTCGGGAGAACACCCGTAGCCACACCAATATTTAACAGCGATTGACCAACAATTACAATCATCGCTCCGATCGCAACCAACCGATGCACGGAGTTACGTGCCTTAAGTGCCACAATGGTCGCCAAGGTAGCATACGCCACAATCAGCAGCAGCAACAATGTACTACCAACAAAGCCAAATTCTTCCGCGAATACGGCAAAAATAAAGTCGGTATATTGAATGGGTAAATAAAATAGCTTTTGTTGAGATAAACCAAACCCTGACCCCCAGGTTCCCCCCGATCCCACCGCCAGCAGACTTTGAATCAATTGATAGCCATCATTCATCGGATCAGCCCAGGGATTGAGAAAGGACATCACTCGACGCCGCTGATACTCTTTGATACTGATACTAATCGTTGCCAGTAACACGCCCCCTAAGGCGGTGCCTCCTAAATAGGAAAACGGCAACCCCGCCGCCAGTGCGATTAGCCACAACGTCATCCCACATAGCGCCGTTGTACTTAGATTAGGCTGGAGCAAAATTCCCAACAGCACTAGGGCAAACATTCCTAGCCAGAACAGGCGTACTCGCATGGAAATCTGTTGCCATTGTCCAAAGATGCAAGCACTCTGGAGAACCAGAAACGGTTTAATTAATTCTGAGGGTTGTAGGGGAACAGGACCTAGGGATAACCAACGGGTTGCGCCATTCACTGTCGTCCCCACACCAGGAATCAGGATGATCAAGATCAATCCCAATAACACCAGCGTTAACCAATGGGCAATTCTCAGGATATACCGTAAAGGCGATCGCACAAAAAAGTTAAAGGCGATCATGCCCAAGGTAATCCAGATGAGCTGTCGCTTAAAGTAGTATAAACCGTCACCAAACTCAGCATCGGCACTGGGATAGGATGCGGAGAACAGCACCGCCAAACCCACCAATAGCCACAGAAAGGTTAACCAGCGCAACAGGCGGGCATCGATTGCCCAGTCCTTAGCCGAAGGATGAATCCATGAAATCAGGTTGCGTAGAGTCACTAATCGTCACATGATTACTCTCAATTAGGGTAACGCAACCGGAGTATGAGTAGGGGCTGCTGCAGGGAGTCTTGTGGTGGGGAGAGGCGACAGGGAACAGGCAACAGATGCGGGTCAGCTAGAAGGCAAATCTGGTCACACCTGCTAGCGCAGATGGATAGGGTTAACTTTTGTGAACCTTCTTAAGCATCGTCATTCCCAAGTGGCGAAAATGCCTGTGAAAAGTGTTTAGTTATTAGCACATCTCAGAGCCGGGTAATGAAGCGATAGGTCGCCGCAAAAAATGGATAAAAAGCCCCAGTTATATTTGATACGTATTCCGGATAAAATCTGAGCGAAAGGAGTTATTATATGATGGAACCACGAATAAGCATTATCACCCTTGGCGTACAAAATATGGCCTATTCTATTCAATTTTACAGAGATGGTTTAGGTTTTCCAACAGAAGCTAAAGATGATGCGTCAATTGCTTTTTTTATGACATCCGGGACACGATTTGCACTTTATCCACTGGAAAAATTAGCTGAAGATATCTCACCATCAATATCAGCGAAAAGAAAAGGGTTCAATGGTATTACGCTGGCACATAACGTAAGAAGCAAGGAGCTTGTCCCAGAAGTTTTGTCTCTTGCAGAAAGTGCAGGTGGAAAAATAGTGAAACATGCACAAGACACGTTTTGGGGTGGATATAGTGGATATTTTGCCGATCTTGATGGCTATTACTGGGAAGTTGCGTGGGGACCGATGTTCAAATTCGACGAAAATGGGAACATGACCATAAATGAACAGGAGTAATGGCACTGAAAAACATACCACAGCGTAACGTTCGCGAATGCGGCGCTTAAAAATCCTTGATGTACACATTGGCAAATCGTCGTGTCCCCACTCGCTGGGGACTTCATTTAATGAAAACTCTTCCATCGACTTAGGACACTATACTATTGTCACTTGAACCCTAAGGTGTCCTGAAGTTGAAAATGGAACCATAAAGTGTCCCGAAAGTTGTAAAAACCTGATATAGCCATAGTATCATTGCTTTCTCAGCTCCCCCTGCTTCCCCTGCTCTCTACCCCACCACAAGACTCCCTACAGCAGCCCCTAATTAGTCAACGACACATTCAGGATTGCTATAACTTAAATAAACATAAACAATTAGAACGGGCTAGGAGGGATTCGAACCCCCGACACCGTGGTCCGTAGCCACGTGCTCTAGTCCACTGAGCTACAAGCCCTAGCTGTGAGTGATTGACTCACCGATTACTTACAATATCACATCTTTATCCAATGACGCAAGACTTTGCCCAAAAATCATCCCTCAGCCATCTAAACTCTCAGGGTCAAGCCCAAATGGTCGATGTTTCCAGCAAACCCGCTACCCGTCGCCAAGCCGTCGCAGCGGCTCAAGTGCGGATGCAAACAGCGACATTCCAAGCAATTGAGACAGGTAATGCGCCAAAAGGAGATGTTTTAGCCACCGCCCGACTGGCTGGCATTATGGCAGCTAAACAGACAGCAAACCTGATCCCGTTGTGTCATCCCTTACCCCTACACCAAGTCAATATACAAATCCAACCGGACTCTCAACTACCGGGGTATCAGATTCAGGCATCAGTGACAACCAAAGCCGAAACCGGGGTAGAAATGGAAGCTTTAACTGCTGTTTCTGTTACCGCCCTCACCTTGTACGATATGGCAAAAGCGTTAGAGAAATCGATTCAAATCGAATCCATCCGCCTGTTGAGTAAGACGGGTGGCAAATCCGGCGAGTATCAATCCCCCAGTTGATCGCGCTGTCTGTCGTATCTCCTGTACGCTAATTGACGCAGGGGATTTCCGTATATTTACGGATGTCCAATCATCCTCAGAATATTTAAAGCAAAAACTCTAGTACAAGAAGGCAGAAGTCCGAAGGCTCCAGGGCAGAAGGCTATAAGGAAGTTATGGTAGCTGCTTTTAGGGAGCTTGTTAACTGGTAAGTTATTTCCGCCGCGCTGCACTAGCGCCATGGCGCATCTCTACAATGAGGATGAACCGATTCAGATAACCAAACTATAAACAGTATGGCAGAACACAAACGGATTGGTATTCTCACCAGTGGTGGGGATTGTGCGG
>CAZNNK010000851.1:0-3370 GCA_964574085.1 uncultured Coleofasciculus sp. | reverse complement strand
GGGTTTAGGGACTCAATTAGATGGTCACCACTAACGGAACAACAAAACCCGCCCTGAGTCATCAATCATCAACTGGAAAATCTGATGCTAGGATTAATTAATCTGTTTGTAGTAAGCGCTTCAGCGCTTCTTCTGGCACGCTTCGTGCCGACTACGAACGAACCCCCGAAAACTATGTCCTCGCCACGTTCTGTGAGAATTGAACTCACTGTTTCTGCCTCCAATCCCAAGTTACTGGACGGTCTAGAAGCCTGGTTGCGCTTGGGTTTAATCAGTGATGCCCAAGTTAAGCAACTAGGGCAACTCTATCTATCTTGTCGCCTCCCTCAACCAGAGATTGCGCCGCGTCCCTCTCGCCCCCAATCCCGAAAGGAAGAACCCAAGGACGAGGAACCCGTTGCTACAGTGTCGCCTTTGTCCCGGATCTGGCAGTCATGGCAAGAGGAACTGAGTGTGCGCTGGCTGCTGTTTCTGGGTGTCTTTCTAGTTGTTGTCTCTTCTGGTGTCCTCGCCGCGACTCAATGGCAGAATTTTCCACCAGCGGGACAGTATGGTGTGTTATGGGCATATACCGTTATCTTTTGGGGCATTAGCCTGTGGGCGGGAAAACGTTCTAATTTAAAGTTAACCTCTCAAACCTTACAACTGATTGCCCTGCTTTTAGTCCCGGTTAATTTTTGGGCAATGGATGGTTTTGGCTTATGGCGTCATCCCTGGGAATGGATGGTTGTTGGGGTGGCGGCGTTAAGTTTAACGGGAATTACGGTTATCAATCCGTCTATCCAAACTAACTCATTCCGGCTTACCTCCCGTGCTTCTCTAGTTTTATGGTTAAGTTATCTACACTGGGGTTGGAATTGGTCACAGATTCCATTAGTTGCTGTTTATTTAGGTGTTATCGGAACCGCGATTTTTCTCCCCTCCGCCGCTTCAACTCCTCGCGCTTCCCCATCTGTTCCGAATAATGCACCCACGGGTAGTTTAGTGGTGATTTATGCGCTAACGGTGTTATTAGGACGGGCAATTTTCGTGATGAATGTGCCAATTACCCAACTCGGTTTGGCAATGGGAATCTGTGGTTGGTTGTTGGCGCGACAGGGAAAGCCTCCAGCCGTCTCACGAGAGTCTGTTTCCTCCTTTAGCACAAAAGTCTGGGATGGAATTGGTGGTGGATTACTGTTGATCGGTTGGTTGGTTTCGGTAGGAGAAGAAATTCCTTGGCAAGCCACGGTGGTTAGCGGGTTGGCGATTGGGTTTTTCGCCCAGCGCTTACAGTATTCTCGGCGGCGTCTGGATTTAGCTGCCATTTTTTTGATTGGCTTGCAAACGCTATTTTCACTATGGCGATTAATCCCTGCGGCGGTACAAGAGGAGGTAATCAGTTTCCTCTCTCAACAGTTTGGTTTAGTCGTCGAAGCTTGGTGGGGCGTCGCCCTATTTCCCTACATTATTCTGTGGGTAGGTTTGACCGATTGGTTCTATCGGAAGTCGAACCCTAAATTAGCCCGGTTTGGAGAAGGACTTACATTAGGATTGGGTGTGATGTTAACGGTAATCAGTAGCCTGAATCCGACGACGCGATCGCTTAATCTATTACTCTCTACTATCACCCTGGCTATTGTTACCCATCGCCGCCCTCCGCTGCGAATTCCTCTGGTTTATCTTACCCATATCGCCGGATTATTAACCCTCTGTTCGTTTATCGATGGATGGTTTCCAACTCTCAGCGAACCTCGATGGGCAAGTCTATTGTTGGCGTTAATGGTGGCAGAATGGAGTCTCAGTATAAGGCAGGAACCTTTCAGAAGGCAGGAAACAGGAGGCAGAGGGCAGAGGGCAGAGGGCAGAAGGAACAGAGGGCAAACGTTAGCAGCAAATCCCCCATTTTCTGTCCCCAAACAGAGTTGGTATCTAAGTTGTTGGCACATTGGTTTTGTACTCGCTGGAATCAGTTATGTATTACTGGCTGGGGAAAGTGTTACCTATTTGATTTCCTTTCCCACGCACCCTTGGGGACTTTTATGGTTACTCACCCCATTAACCTTAACTGGAGTTGCCAGTCTGACTCAGCGATCGCGGCGCATTCAGGCTGCTTCGTGGAGTGCGATCGCTTTATTTCTAGTACAAGGGCTAACCCTAGCCTCACCGCAGATTCGACTGATTGGCTTAGGGGTTGCCACCGTGTTAATGTTCCTGAATAGTCGCTATTTACGCCAAACGGTAGCCGCCGTCATTACAATTGGATTTGCCCTCAGCTTTTTGGCAGCATGGCTATGGCAAGGAATTCCTGGATTACCAACCCTATCCATCGCTGATTGGTATGTAGTGGGCGCGATCGCGATTTTGGGATTATGGCTGCTACGGGCTAGCTTAATTCCCCAGTCTGGCGATTTAGCCGCCTTGTACGCCCAAGCCTCGGATGGATGGGCAATTGCCTTGTCTTGTACAGAATTAGGCTTTCTGACGCTGCACAGTACCCAGAGTTACGTCGAACTGATTCCATCCAGTTGGCATTACCTAGCCGCATCAATGTTAATTGGCGGTGCAACTTGGTTTCGCTGTTGGCGATCATTTACAGAATTTGGTGTCTATGGCATCAGTTGGGCAATCGAATTAGCGATCGCGGATACGATTCTGTTACGAAATGGTTCAACCTTAACCCTAGCTACTGCCAATATTATCTTGGCACTTGTGATACTATTCCTCACTGATTGGTGGTTTGCCCGTTTACAGGGAGACACAGAGGAAGAGGTAGGCGCTAGAAATGCACTGGAGGGTTTACCCTTAATTTATGCCCTAATTGGCATTAGTTTACGTTGGACGTATTTCACCCCTTATACCGGGTTACTCACCCTCGGTGCAGCATTAACCGGGATAGGCGTAGGGCGTCGCCGTCTTCCCTGGAAAGGGATCACCTATCTTTCCCTAGCAGGTATTTCTATTGCTTGGTATGAACTGGTGATTTACCAGATGCTGCAAGCCGAGGGGGGAAATCCAGCGGATGGCTTTACCATTCTAGGAGGTGTAGCGGCGGCGATCGCGATTATTTATCGGCTGTTAGCTTGGTTTTGGCAATCGCGCGATCGTTCCACCCTTCTCAACCTCAATATTACTGAAATTAAAATCACCGCCCACATTCATTGGGCAATTGCCAGTTTCCTGATGGTGGTAACGGCGGGAATGTCGGTGGGAACAACACCAAACCTGAGAACCATCGGACTTGCTATCAGTTGGGGACTAGCTATTTATGCGTTATTACAGGGGCGTACAAGACAAAAACGCCAGTTATCTCCCTCATCTTCCCCATCTTCCCCATCTCCCTCATCTCCCTCATCTCCCTCATCTCCCTCATCTCCCCCATCTCCCTCAT
>CAZNNK010000850.1:0-3373 GCA_964574085.1 uncultured Coleofasciculus sp. | reverse complement strand
ACCATCCCCAGGCACTCGGTAATGTCGTTAATCCCGTTACTACGCGAATTAACAGGGTTGACAAGACGGGAACCTGTCCCAATAGTACCGTTGGCGCAACCGGGAAAATTGACCCATCTCCCCCAGGGACTTGAAAGGTTTGTACCACCCACAGTTTCGCTCCTTTGTCAAGCAACACATCAGCAATGATATCCTGTCCTCGACGGGGCATAATTGTCCGCCAACTCAAAATCCCGTCTAATAACTGATTATCTTGCACAAAGCCATCGCCCACACCTGCCAGGGTTTCCGCGTTTTGCTTCCAGTCGGAACGCACTACCCCCAACGGCGTTAAATTCTGTTCTAGTTTCTTCCCTAACGCCACTAACGCCTGAAATCGCTGGGTTTGGGGATGATCAGGATGCTGCTGTAGCCAAGCCTGTATCTGGGGGATCGTCGCTACCTGCTGCTTAATCTGTTCAATCGCAATATAATACCGTTCGGGTTGTGGGCATAAACCTGTTGATAGACAATCTCCCAGCGTAACTCATCCGTCAACGGATACGGTAAAAACACCCTGTTCATCCTTCGCCCCGTAAATATACCACCCCGCCTCCCCTGCGGGAGATGCTTCAAGCTGTTGTGGCGTGGAAAATAACATCCCCTTGCGGAAACGAATGACTTCTTCAACACCGTCAAATCTGCCCGATTCGGGGTTGTAATGACGTACTGTTAACTCTTCTCCCTCGGTGCTAATAATCGATACTAAGCCATAAAATCGCCCGGAAACTTGAATTGGATAATGAGCAATTTTCAGCCTATTTTCTACCCAAATCACTTCCTCTAAGCGGACAATCACATCATTTTTAGGTCTGGCTCCCGCCAACGATTGCAATGGACCCACCTGTGACCAACCATTGAGGCGATTGGGGTGAATATTACCATTTTTCTGGCTATTGCGGGTGGTTTGGTTAAATTCAACCGGGGTAGTAACAGCATCCAAATATGCCTTAACTGGGGGCGTTTTCTGCCATTCGAGACGCAGTTTCTCACCGATTAAATCCTGGGCGGTGTCAGGGGCATGATACACCTGAAACCAAACCCAATCGGCTGTTGAATTGGCTTGTATTTCGTCCGGATTGGGTAAAATTAATCGCCCCACCCAATCCCCGACGGAATGATATAATTTTGGGTCAATATCTTGTTCAAGGGGATAAAAAGGCGGTTGATTTCTCGTTGGCTGATTCAGGGCGGAACTGGGTTCTTGGGGAATAGCAAGTTGGGGTTTTGGGGAAAAACAGATTAGCGCGATCGCATAGATTATTCCTAAGACTGTCAACATCACCCACTTAGACTGTCTCATGTCTGTTCCATTCCGCGATCGTTGTTTGAGTAAATTTTCCCATATAGGGTTTTCATTTGAGATGTGAAACTCACGATAGTGGACAAAAGCAATAGGCAATAGCAGGAGTGTGAGCATCTTGCTCACTACTGAACTAACACAGTTAAAATTCGGGATTAGATGTGACCATTGAATCGGGCGCAAGTCTTTGCGCCCCTACGATTTTTTCTCACCTTGCTTCCAGGCGTTCCATGGTCACGTCTCTACTACCCCTAAGGGTTTTATAACTTTCTCAAGATAGACACCTCGAAAGGTTGCAACTTTTCGGGTAAATCAATAATTTTGCCCGTTTTCTGCTTATTGGATAGCAAAACTTCCCACATTGGGATTTCGATGGATTCATCCAATCCTAAATCTTTTTCATAGGAGAAGTTAATTAAAATTAACACGCTCTCCTGCTTCGTTTCTCTCAGGTAGGCTAAATGCTCATAAGGATAATAGATCAGAGTTCGCCAACGTCCCACCTGTAACGCTTCGCTGTTTTTGCGGACTCGCAGTAAGGATTTATAGAAATTCAAAATTGAATCATCTTGCTTAAGTTTATTTTCAACATTCACATCCAAATAGTTTTCATTAACAGGTAGCCAAGGTTCAACATCTTTGCCAAAACTAAACCCCGCTTGTGGCGAATCATCCCATTGCATCGGCGTCCTCGCCCCATCCCGCGACGGTACAGATTCCCCACTTTGAGGATTGGCTACCGCTTTATCCCTGGTTTTTTCTGGGGGAATATTGAGATGATTAACCATGCCAATTTCCTGACCGTAATACAAAAGAGGAATCCCTCGAACCGTCAATAATATGGTAGCGGCGGCTTTGGCAATAGCTTTGGGATTCGTGCAGAGACTACATTCAATCCAGCGCGATAAATGTCGGGGAATATCGTGATTATCTAAGAAGTAGGTAGGCGAAGCACCTGCTGGAGTTAAGAGTTCTTTCTTTTCAATTTCTTGTTGCAGATAGGCAGGATACCAAGGACTAAAGGCAAACTCAAAGGTGAAGGGTAAATGAAGTTCATCATTGTTTACCCCATAAAAAACGATGGAATCATAAAGACGATTATCGATGAAGGTTTCGCCAAGAATCACTCGGTCGTCATACTCATCTATTAGGTTCCGGATCTCCTTAATAATTTGATGGTTTTCGGCAAGATTTTTATTGTACAGGTGATGTTGGTTATTGTAGTCCTTTCTATCCGTCGCCCCAAATTTTATCGGATTATCGCGAAAATATTGGTCTTTACTATACACACTCGACGCATCCAGTCTAAAGCCATCCACCCCTTTATCCAGCCAAAACCGGATCATGTCATAAATAGCGGCTTTAACTTCTGGATTTCTCCAGTTAATGTCAGGTTGATTGGTATTAAACGTGTGGTAATAATATTGACCGCGTTGTTGATTAAATGTCCAGCCTGTTCCTCCGAAATAGGAAAGCCAGTTGTTGGGAACTCCACCATCTGGGGCGGGATCTTGCCATAAATACCAATCGCTTTTAGGATTATCTCGGCTGGAACTCGATTCAATAAACCAATTGTGCTGGTTGGAGGTGTGATTAATCACTAAATCCATAATCACTTTGATGCCGCGTTGATGGGCTTCGTTTAAAAGCCGCTCAAAATCGGCTAATGTGCCGAATGTTGGACAGATATCGCAATAATTACTCACATCATACCCATTATCAATCATCGGTGATTGGTTAATCGGGGAGAGCCAAATTGCATCAATTCCTAATGAGGTTTGACTGTTGGGATTGCCATCATTCAGGTAATCTAACCGACGAATAATGCCATTCAAATCTCCTTTGCCATCTCCATTGGCATCAGCAAAGGTAAGGGGGTAGATTTGGTAGATGACACTTGTTTGCCACCATTTAGTTTTTTTGGGATTCATAAGTAGTCGGACAAAAGAAAACGGTACTGTACTAACTTTTGCAAACAAGCCTCAAACCCTTACGTAGCTTGCTTCTCAAGGGAGCGAGTAGGACGAATGA
>CAZNNK010000849.1:0-3374 GCA_964574085.1 uncultured Coleofasciculus sp. | reverse complement strand
GGGTATGCGATCGCGAATTTAGAGGTACAACCCAGCCAGAAATGGTGGCGTAGACCCTTCTATGGGCGAGTTTTAAACTTTGTTATTGAACTAGAAGACCTGCAACAGTTTCCCCTAATTAACAATCGCTTCCAAGGTACTTTAATCTGGGAAGGGCGTCCGTGGTGGCAATTTCTATTAGTTATTTTAGGCATAGTTGGACTGATTGGGGCATTAATATTCCTGCTGTGGTTTCTATTGTTTAGACCTAAACCTCGCCCGGAAATTGTCGAATTTGCGCCAGCAGGCAAAAATTACTCAGCGGCTGATGGGGAAAGTGTACGCCTGAATTGGGAGATTACCAACCCCAAACGCATCCAAACCCTAAAAATACAAGGCGTATCCCCAGAGGGAGTCGTCACCAGTGGTCCAATTGCCTACAATTTTAGCCGGGGGATTCCCAACGAGTTAGAGCGTTTCTGCACAACCGATGAGGTTCTCAATTGCCAGAATGTGCCAACTGATGCTCGCGAACCGGGAGATTATGTATTTGAACTGACGGTGATTCCTGAAGGAAAAAAGAAGGGGGAAGCCGAGGAACTGCAAACGAATACAGTCAAAATCACACCGTTTCCAATTCCTGAGATTGAAGAATTTGCCTCAACTCAACCCGTCTATCAAGAAGTCATTCAGCCCACCCCGGAAGCAGCAGACCAAGAAGCTAGTCCAACGGCTAATGATGATAACTCACCTGACGATCAACCGCAACCGGAAGACCTAGGTATTTTACTGAATTGGAAAATTAGTCACCCCGAACAAATCAGACTCTTAAAACTGGTAGGTCGCAATCCTGAAGGAATTGTCACCTTTCCCATGCAATCCATTGATTTTAGCCAAGGTATTCCTCAACCCCTCCAAGACTCCTGTGAAATACAGGATGAGGCATTAGTGTGTATGAATCTTGCCACAGGTGTGCGCCAACCAGGAACCTATATTTTTGAATTAACGATTGTTCCCCGACAAGGAGAACCGGAAGAATTACCTGCTCAAAAAACTGATCCGATTAAAATTGAAGCCCAACCTGTCCCCTTTGATATTGTTGAGTTTACCGTTAACGGGATAGAAACCCTAACTCGCCCTAAATTTGTGGTGCAAATTTCTGAAGATGAATCGATACCTGTACCCTTATCCTGGAAAGTTGAGGGAGGTAGAGATCTGAAAGTAGAATTACTTCCTGCACCCGGTACTGTACCACGGGAAGGAACGGTTCCTTATCCCCTGAGTCCAGAACCAAGTACGGAAACAATTACTCTGCAAGTCACCAATGAAGCCGGGGAACAAAAAAGCCGTTCAGTCACGATAGAAACGGTTCAACCACCGCCTCCAGAACCTGTGGAAATGACTCCCTTATCTCCACCAGGAGACACAGCTAACGGATTACCCACTCTACCACCACCTCCACCCGGAGGGGATTCTACTGCAGAAGCGGGGACATCCCCCTCACCCTCACCCTCACCCTCACCCTCACCGGGGACAGCCCCCTCTGGAACGGAACCCAAACCGCTACCCCTACCACCCGGCGGTTCACCTCCCCTTCCTCCAGGTGCAGATTCTCCGCCACCTGCTGAACTTCCACCTAAGTTTAGGTAGAACGAATTGGGTTTAAGCTCCATCACGTCAATATCACTATCAGGGCGAAAGTCGTCTCGCAAGACAGAACCGAATAAATAAAATTCTGTACCTTGTTAAGAGTTCCCTAACGAAGGGCTGAAGGGCTAAGAACGAATGTTAGTCTTTAACATCGAAATCTTCATTAGCTCGCCCAAAAAGAGTCAGGCAAGTTTAGCTGTCCCATGTATCCCTTTCCGCTTGCAAATCTCGATTAATTTCTTCGAGGTTTCTACTAGAGGGGCGCTGAGAGTGGATTTATGCCAATATTTCCAGAATCGATTTATCCGTCGATCTGGTTGACTTTTCTGGCAACATAAGAATTACTTCAATGGTGTTACAGACTGTATTTAATGCGGTATCAGTGGGGAAGTTAATTTTGATTTTATTGCCCGGTAAAACTTTAGCTTCAATTCGCAATACTGATTGCATTATAGGATTCATTTCTTAAGTTTAATCTCAACTATTTAAAGTTTGTTGTTTTCCACTATCCATAGATTACTCTGAGTATAAAGAATGATAATTGGCTGTTGGACTACATCTAGTGGAGCGCAACGTATGCCAATCGGTGTCATTTACGGTTGAATCCACATCTGACACAATTTTGGGCATGGGAAGAGCAGGAAAAGCCCTCAAGCAGGTGTTAGAGACTTACGGCATCAGCCAAAACCAAGTGGCGGTGAAGATGGGGATTGGACGTTCCAATATTTATCGCTGGGTACATGAAGTGAGAGATCCCGGCGCCGAGATGGTGATTCAACTCAGAGATGCGCTGCATCAGATTAATCCGACGGCGGCGGAAGAGTTTGTGCAGTTATATTTAGGTCATCCGCCTGGGAATAATGATGAGGAGTAGTACCAACAAGTTGAGTGGTAGGGGTGGGTTTTTTTTGGCAGATGTCAAGGTTTGAATATTTTTTTAATATCAACAGAGCGATCGCATACCCTATCATAAGTCCGGATACGAGCGCTGGGGATCGAAAACTTCCTTAAGTACGCTTGTTTGTCCACGACTTCAGACGTATCCTGAACCCTGGAGTCATTGCAACTTAGAGGAAACAGCATGTTAGATAAACCCGAATCTCCGATTGAAGCCATTGACGCCAGAGAAATCCTCGACTCACGGGGACGCCCCACCGTGGAAGCGGAAGTTCGCCTCGCCAGTGGTTCCCTGGGATTGGCACAAGTTCCCAGTGGTGCATCTACTGGCACCTTTGAAGCCCACGAACTGCGAGATGGTGATTCTCATCGCTACAACGGGAAAGGCGTCCTCAAGGCTGTCCGTAACATCAAAGAGAAAATTACCCCTGAACTCCTGGACATCGACGCCCTAGACCAAGCCACCGTTGACCACACGATGATTGATCGGGATGGTTCCAAAAATAAACATGAACTGGGTGCCAATGCTATCCTGGCAGTTTCTCTCGCCACTGCTAAAGCCGCCGCGAATGAATTGCAACTTCCCCTCTACCGCTATTTAGGTGGACCCCTTGCCAATCTTCTGCCGGTTCCGTTAATGAATGTAATTAACGGTGGTGCCCATGCGGATAATAATGTGGACTTTCAAGAGTTTATGATTGTCCCCGTGGGTGCTGATTCCTTTCAAGAGGCGCTGCGTTGGGGGGCTGAGGTATTCGCCGCCCTGTCTCAGGTGTTGAAAGAGAAAAAGCTGCTATCCGGTGTCGGTGATGAAGGAGGCTATGCGCCGAACTTAGAGTCCAATAAAG
>CAZNNK010000848.1:0-3377 GCA_964574085.1 uncultured Coleofasciculus sp. | reverse complement strand
GGCAGAAGGCTCCAGGGCTCCAAGGGAAGGAGGAAGGTTGCAAGGTACAAGGGAATAATGACTGTTTGGACGGACATGATATCATATCATGTCCTGAGGATACCGTTCATAACCCTTATCTTCACAGCAAACGAGACAGTAGCAAATAGATCAAGCGAAATAGAGCCGTTACCGCGATCGCACTCGCCGCCGCAATCCCTCCAGCAATGATCACTTCTAGCATAGACCAACTACCTCGAAGTAGAGGGATGAACAATACAATCGCAGTTATTCCGCTAATCATGAGCAAATTCTTGCCTTGAATCAGGCGACGGTATTGGGTATAAACTAAACCACCAACGACCATACCCAATAATCCCACACTTATAGCTGAAATCCCCAGAAAACTATATAGAACAATAAAAATTAATCCAGTTTCAAATCCAATAAACGCCGCGTCATAAAAAATTTCGGATAGTGAACGAGGTAGACTTGGTGAATGGTGTGGGTTAGTGATAACCGTTTGGGGTTGAGGTTGAGGTGATACGGGTTGTGAATCCAGAGCATCAATCACCTCTTGAGCCGATTGAAAACGCTGAATTGGTGCTTCTAAGAGCAGCTTGTCTAATACATCGGCTAGGGTGTCACTAACGTTGATATACTGCTTCCAATGCCAACAATTGGTATGGGAATCACGCAGTTCTTTGAGATCTTTACCTGTCAACAAAACAACTATTGTCACAGCTAAAGCATACAAGTCAGAGGCAGGTTTAACTTCTCCCCCTATCATCTGTTCAGGTGGAGCATATCCAGGGGAATAAATGCCCGTCGAGGAGTTAGATGATTGTTCTCCTGCTATTTTGCTAATCTGCTTAACTGCACCAAAATCCAACAGGTACAACCGTCCATTCCGGTGACGCATAATATTGGAGGGTTTAATATCCCGATGGATTGAACCATTCTCATGGACAAATTTGAGGACTTCTAGCATTTCCCTGAAAAATTCTATAACTTCAAGTTCAGAGAATGTTCCTTTGGTTTGCAGTTCTTCTTCTAAATCTTGCCCATCAATAAATTCCTGTACCAAGTAAAAGAATTTATCTTGAGTATCAGGTTGGGATAACTTGGCAACACTTAAGGGGAAAAAGGCATAGAGATTAGGAATTTGAGGATGAGTATTACCCAGTTTTTCTAAAACCTCTGCCTCTTGCTCAAATAACGCTTGCGCTTTAGCGAGTTGGGAGGGACTTAATTGATCAGAAGGCTGAAACTGCTTGACGACACAATAGCGCATCATTGGGGTGTGGCGATCGCGTGCCAAAAACGTTGTGCCAAACCCTCCCTGATTTAGCAACTGGGTTGGAATATAACGACCCCCCAAAATAAGTGGTATTCCACAAGCTGTACAATATCTCTGCTGTGCTGTTTGCAGCGTGGCTTTCTGATCCAGTTCAGCAAAGAAGTTTTGGGGACGAGGGCAATGGGGGCGAGTGCAGTGGATTTCCATTGTTCATATCCAAAGAAGTCATAAGTTATCAGTTATATATAAGTTATAAATCAATTGTAGGGGCGGGTTTAGGAACTCAAGTCCGCTATTCACCAATAACTGAAAAGCAAAACCCCCCTGATTCATCAGTCTTGGCTACGGAACCCTTCACTTCGTTCAAGGGAACCTGGTTTTGAGTCGCGATCGCACCTTTTCTCCCCCTTATCTTTAAAGCAAACGAGACAATAGTAAATAAATCAAGCGAAATAGGGCAGTTACCGCGATCGCACCCGCTCCAGCAAACAGTCCAGCCACGATGACGGCTGGGATTGACTTACCGACGAGGAATGCTAGGATAGACGATAAAACTAAAGTAATTCCGGCAAGAATGGGCAAGTCTGTACCTTCAATAATTCGGCGGTATTGGGTATAGATTAAACCCCCAACCGTCATCCCCACCAATCCCACACTAATCCCTGATACCCATCCTCCACTAATCCCTAAAATATCAAAGATACTTCCTAGGACACTAAAAACTAACGCCCCTTCCCAGCCAGTAAACCCTGCCCCGATTAACGTTTCCAATATGGTAAAGCGCGGTTTTCGTCGCTGAATCGCTGGTGGCGGCTGAACCACAGGTGGCGGCTGAACCACAGGTTGTTGCTGAGTCGCTGGTTGAGGTTTGGGAGTAGGAACAGGAGGCGGTGGAGGCGGTGGTGCAGGGGGAGTTCGACGGGGTTTAAGGACGTCCATCACCTCTTGAGCCGATTGAAAGCGTTTATTTGGAGTGGGCAGAAGCATACGGTCTAAAACTTCTGCTAACGTATCACTAACCTGAGTATAGGTTTTCCAATTCCAAGCGTTATTGTAGGAATCATATAACTCTTCTGGCTCTTTCCCCGTGAGCAACATAATCAACGTTACCGCCAATGCATACAAATCTGTTGACGGGTAAACTTGCGCCCCTGACATTTGTTCCGGTGGCGCAAATCCCATCGAATAAATGCCAGTCGATTTGCCAGATGGGGTTCCGGCAGCTACGCCTTTGGTAACTTGTTGTTTAACCGCTCCAAAATCTAACAGATACAAGCGTCCATTCCGGTGACGCATGATATTAGAGGGTTTAATATCCCGATGGATTGAACCATTCTCATGGACAAACTGAAGTACCTTCAGCATTGCCCGCAATACTTCTAGGACTTCAGCTTCCGAGAAAGTACCTTTGTTATGCAGTTCTTCCTCCAAGTCTTGTCCATCAATAAATTCCTGGACGAGGTAGAAAAACTGGTCTTCTTTACCTGATTGGTTCAAATTACCAACGCTCAAGGGGAAAAAAGCATAGAGATTGGGAATTTGGGGATGACTATTACCCAATTGTTCCAATACTTCCGCTTCCCGTTCAAACAAACCTTGGGCGATGGCGAGTTGTTGGGGACTTAAGTCACCAGACGGCTGGAACTGCTTGACAACACAATCGCGCATCGTTGGCGTATAGCGATCGCGTGCCAGAAATGCGGTACCAAAGCCACCTTGACCGAGTAACTTAGTGGGAAGATAGCGACCCACTAAAATCAGGGGCATCCCACAAGCCGTACAATACTTCTGTTGTGCCGTTTGCAGTGTCGCCTTGTCATCGAGATCGGCAAAAAAGTTTTGGGGGCGAGGACAGGCGGGACGAGTGCAGTAAATTTCCATTGTTCTGAAAGCATTGGCACTAATAATTGTATCGCCCTCTTCGTTGAGGTTTTCCCTGGAAGGGCGGGTTTAGTGGAAATGTATCGATGATATCCTTTCTGGAGTGGTTGACACCTGCCCCTACCCCAGATTCAAGGTAGGGTTTGCTGCATAAGTTGTCACGCATTTAAATTGGGAATGGGTAGCGAGCAAGATGCTCCCATTACAACGGTTTTGC
>CAZNNK010000847.1:0-3383 GCA_964574085.1 uncultured Coleofasciculus sp. | reverse complement strand
GATTGCAGTATACTGAACTACGACAACAAGTCAATCAGGCGATCGAACGTTGGCACGCCGAAGGGTGGTTAGCTGAACGTGCTGCCGCTTGGGGTTTACCATGATAAAAGATTGAAACCCGTCCCGTATAAGTTGCACAGGATTATGGATGAAACCCTGCCACAAATTTATCTAATCATATTGTTAGTCCTGCTTGGCGTTGCAGCTTTGGCAGTAATTCGCCAAGTATTCAAAACCCGTAAAATCGAAAGCACTCTCTCCAAGCTGGAGCAAAAGCTGCAAAAAGAGCGAGGATCAGTCCAAGACTACTACGAGTTGGGTAGTATCTATCTGGACAAGAAACTCTTTGCTCAAGCCGTTATTCTATTCCAAAAGGGACTTAAAGCTCCAGATGCTTCAGAAACAAATCTAGCTCCGGTTCATAATGCTCTCGGTTTTGCCTACTTTGCCCAAGATCAGTACGATATTGCCATTCGCCAGTATAAGGAAGCCTTAAAACTAGAGCCAGATTATGTGACAGCTTTCAATAACTTAGGTCACGTTTACGAGCGCAAGCAGTTAACTGCTCAAGCGTTGGAGGCGTATGAAACAGCGCTCAAGCATGAACCGAAGAATGATACGGCGAAGCGGCGAGCTGAATCCCTCCGCAAGCGGCTAGTGCCATCTAACTAAATCCCATCGTGAACCGTCCAGATGACTGTTCATACCAAAGCCAAGTTTACTACCCCCTTTATAATTCAGTCCGCACAGGCGGACTTTTTTTGTCGCAGCATTAGCGTTATAGCAGAAGGCAGAAGGTAAGCTGTTCGGCATTTAAATTGGGATACCTCAATCGCTCAAAGGCAACAGGCAACAGGCAACAGGCAACAGGGAATACACAATTTAAATGCATTTTAGCTTAGAGAGGGCAGAAGGTTTCAAGGAAAAAGTACCCAAGGAATAAAAAGGGTTACTTAAGCGGATTTGGTATGAACCGCTAATTAAACTGTGATTACAGAATCTGTCAGACTATCAGGTTCCTTCGTCTCAAAAGGATTAACATAAAGATTAAGTTTTTGTTTGAGCAAAAGCCCGAAAATAGCTGGACCTTCGACTAAATATCTTTTCCATAATCGGCGAGGTTCGCACCACAATCTATACAAGGATTCTAGTCCCATTTTACTCATCCATTTTGGCGATCTCTTTATTGTGCCTGCCTCAAAGTCAATTGTTGCACCTATTGCCATAAAAATCTTAATATTTGGAAGTTTATTCTTGTACTGCAAAATGAATTTTTCTTGCTTTGGCGCACCCACTCCTACGGCTAAAACTGTTGCACCTGATTGGTTAATAATCTCTACTATTTGCGAACATTCGTTTTTATTCTTTTCAAATTCAAAAGATGGAGAATGTGTACCGATCACAATCTCTCTGCCCACTTTAGAGTTAATATTAGTCTGAGCTTTCTTGGCTACCCCCTCCTTTGCCCCCAAAATAAATATGCGGATATCTTCATTGTCTCTGTGATAGCGATAGAAAGCTGGAAAAAAATCAGACCCTGAAATTTTTTCTTTGATGGGTAAACCGATAAGCCTAGCTATAAATAAAAGTATTTGCCCATCACAAACTTTATAATCAGCCAACTTATAAACTTCCAAGAATTGTCTATCCTGTTGAAGCTTAATCATGTGATCTGCATTAGGAGTAAAAAGAATACCAGTTTTTAGATTTTCTAGTAATTCTGATTGAGATAAGTTGTCTAAATAAATATTGAGGAGTTTTAGCTTATCCATTTGACCCTCTCTTACTTAGAGTTATTTCTAGGTTGTCTGTCTGTAACTTGTTTTATTAGTATACATGGAGATAGATTGTATAGTTTAATTCTCCTGATTTGGTTGACAAAAAAACATAAAAATAAATATTTTTTAAAATTTAAATTAAGTTAATAAATTAGATGATTTGATCAATTTTTTTAAGCATCTTTAAGAATAATCAATAAAAATAAATTTTCTAAAATTTTAAAGAAAAATTACACGATTTCAATGTAAACTTTAGAGTAATTTTCAAGAGGTGAGCTTTGACGGCAATAAAAATAATATGACTATCAACATTTTTTCTGTAGATCTGGAAGAATGGTTTCACATATTAAACACTGACCAAATCCCTAATATCAATCATTGGATAAATATGGAAAGCCGTATTGTATCCAATACAGTAAAGCTTCTCAATCTTCTAAATAAACACAAGACTAGAGCAACGTTTTTTATCCTCGGCTGGGTGGCGGAACACTATCCTGAGTTGGTTAAGGAAATAAAAACTCAGGGACACCAGATTGGTAGTCACGGATATTCTCATACTCTTGTATATCAACAAACGCCAGAGGAATTCAAACAAGATATTACTAGAGCTGAAGATGCTATCCGAGCTGCCTGTGGTGAAAAACCAAAAGCATATCGCGCTCCAGGGTTTTCAATTACTGCTTCTACTTTGTGGGCACTGGATATTCTTGCCGAAGCGGGATATCAGTACGATGCTTCGATTCTTCCTGCTAATGGCGCCTATGGTGGCATTCCCACTGCTAATCCCCTTCCCTGTAGATTAACGAATGGTCTTCTAGAATTTCCTACATCTACCTTAAATGTTGGTAAAAAACGACTTCCATATCTAGGTGGTGGTTACCTGCGGTGTCTACCCTTGACCTTACTTAGCCAAGTATCTCATATTCAACACGATCATCTGCAACCGCTTGTCCTTTATATTCATCCCAGAGATATAGATCCCAATCAACCTCGCCTTAAGCTACCACCTCTACGTCAGTTTAAATCTTATGTCGGTCTAAAAAGTACCTACGACAAGCTCTCATATTTATTAGAGAATTTTGAGTGGAGACCGATGAATGAATTTGATCAGAGTTCTGACAATGTACATAGTTACACTATTCTAGAACCTATGCTAACTTGAGCAACAGCGCTCACGCAATTTGGTAGGAGGGAAAGACACAACACCTCGGCGTCGAGATGGTGACAAGGGAGCTGTTGTACTCATAAAAGACATAATCATTAATTTTTGTTAACATAAAGTAACAAAGGTAATCAATTAAGGTCAGGATTAGTTCGCTATGGGATTTCTGAGTGATTTATTTGGGTTAAAGAGCAAGTACGTCGATGAGGAGACAGACGAAGCAGAACAAGCAGCAGAACCCCAAAAACGGCGATCCTACTTCTTAGAGCCAGACGACGCCAAGACGTTCGGTGATATTAACTATATGCGATCGCCCAAATCTGTGAAGAAGCGGTTTGCTAAGAAAAAAGACAACCTAGGGGAGGGCTTACAGCAGGAGGTCGAAACCTCGGCTTTTGGGCAAGTTATCCGTTCCAATAAACAAATCAGCGCCACTCCTGAAC
>CAZNNK010000846.1:0-3384 GCA_964574085.1 uncultured Coleofasciculus sp. | reverse complement strand
GCCTGTTGCCTTTTCACCCAATTGTATTGTCCTAACCTTAATGCGTAGTGCTATAAAAGCTTGACGCGCCGAAACTCAACGGAATCTGGGGCTAAAGCCCCGACTACGAACTACGAACCCGCCGTTACGATTACTAGATTATCAGGATGGAGTAATTCTTTCGCCGCCTGATTGACTTGTTTGACGCTAACGGTTTCAATGTGACGCACAAACTCCCGCAGTTCATCGGGGGTTAACCCATACACTTGATGGTCGAGAATGGTTTGGGCTAAGTTGTCAGGATGGGCAAGGGTGACGGGATATTGGCTGGTAATTGAGCGTTTAGCGGTAGCCACTTCAGTTGCTGTTACCCCTTGCTCCTGGATCTGTTGCAGTAGAGTAATGGTATTGGCGATCGCCTCTTGAGTGTCTTCCGGGGCGGTTTGCATTTCAATCACGAAGGAACCATCATAGATTCCGGTTTGAAAGTAACTGTAAATCCCATAAGTTAAGCCTAAGCGATCGCGGATCACGCTTCCTAATCGACTGGCTAGGGTATCGCCGCCGATGATTTGATTGAGAACTAATCCAGCATAATATCGCGGATCAGTGCGATTCATGGCGTCGTTTCCTATAAAGGTGACGGATTGGGATTTTCCGGGTAAGTGTTGATTCACTTGTACGGTGCTAGGGGGTAGCTGAACCGCTGGAACCGTTAACTGAGAAGGCGTCCCGGTGGCTGTCCAAGTCCCGAATTCCTGTTCGAGGAGCGATCGCACGTCTTGGGGGTTAAAGTCGCCGACTAGGGTTAGGATAGTGCGATCGGGGCGATAATAGGTCTGATAGAATTGCACCACATCCTCACGAGTAATCTGACTCAGACTTTCTGGCGTCGGGAAACTGTGAAAGGGATGATCTTTGGGATAAAGGGTTTGGGCTAAGGTTCGTTGGGCGACGGAGGCGGGATCATCGAGTTCGATTTGCAGATCTGTTAATGCCCGTTGACGGCTTAATTCCAATTGATCTGGGGGAAATATCGCCCGTTGTAAGACATCACTGAGGGGTTGAATTAAGGAGGATAAATCAACAGACAGGGCACTCGCTGTGATAAATGTTCCTTCCCGCACGGTATAAAAGTCTAGATCAATTCCCCGATCATCTAAACTTTGAGCCAGGGTTAATGCATCCTGAGTCTGAGTTCCATTCATCAGGTTGTCGGCGGTAAGTTCGGCGACACCGGACTTTTGAGGGGGATCATTGGCGCGACCTGCTTTAATATAGCCCGTTAAGGTGACAGTCGGCGTACTGCGATCGCGTAACAGCAAAACTTGTACTCCTGAGGTTAACGTCAATCGTTCTGGTAGGGGTTGAGTTGGGGTTAAAGTTACATCTGCAACGACAGGAGGCAAATATTGGGCGACTTCTGCGGGATCAACGGGAGAGTCAGCATAAAAATGTTCCGTTGTTTTACTAAATCCACCGATACTGGGATTGGATTCGTCCTGAATCTGAGTCGGTTGGAATAAGCCAACGGTGCGCTGTTGGGGAGTAAGATAGGTTTGGGCAACACGTTGTACCTCTTGGTTGGACACTTGAGCGACGGCGGCTAAATACTGATCAGTAAACCGATAATCCCCAGCGGTGGTATGATTTGCTCCTAATTGGAAGGCTTGACTGGTGACATCGCGGTTGTCCAGAATCAGTTCGGCTTTGAGTTGGGCTTTAGCGCGATTCAGTTCAGCCTCAGTGACACCCTGGGTTTGTAAAGAGGTGATCGCCCCTTGGAGAACCTGTGCGATCGCGTTAAGATCCTCACCAGGATCAGTCGTGACAAAAAGAGCATACCAGCCGCGATCGCGAAAATTCGCCGCATATCCCCCCGCATCACTTGCCAATCCCGACTCGACTAAAGCCTGATAGATGCGAGAACTCCGTCCTGATGTCAAAATATAATCCATCACATCAATGGCAGCAACATCAGGGTGAGTAATATTAGGGAGAGGATAAATCACCTGGATCAGCGCTGCACTACCCGGTTGTTCCAAGATCACAAAATTCTTCCCATCTTCCCCATTTCCCTCATCTCCCCCATCTTCCTCATCTCCCCCATCTCCCCCATCTCCCCTATCTTCCCCAGGCTGACGTGCATCAATGGTGCCAAAATGCTGGTTCACCGCCTTCAGCACCGTATCGGTTTCAAAATCACCCACAATAATTACAGTGGCATTATCAGGACGGTAATAGGTGCGATAATAATCCTCAACCTGTTCTAGCGTAAACCCTTCTACATCCTCTTTAGTCCCCCCAACAGGCAATCCATAGGCATGATCAGGAAAAACCTGGCGCATGATTTCGCGATCGAGGCGATATCCTGGATCATTTTCGTACCCTTCCAATTCTGAAATAACCACTCCTTTTTCCGTCGCCAGTTGTTCAGCATTAATCTGAGCATTTTGCATCCGATCTGCTTCCAGAATTAGCAAAGCTTCGAGTTTATCGCGCTGAACGGTATTGTAATATGCCGTTTGGTCATAACTGGTAAATGCATTAGAATCCGCCCCTAACGCACTCAGTAAACGACCAAATTGAATTGGACGATTCGTCGTTCCTTTAAACATTAAATGTTCAAGTTGGTGCGAGATTCCATTTAAACCTGGGGTTTCATCCCGTGAACCCACCTTATACCACACTTGGACGGTGACAACTGGGGCGGAATGGACTTCTTTGGTGAGAACCGTTAAGCCGTTGTCCAATACCGTTTTACGCACTGTTTCAGTGAGAGACAAAGAAGAATCCGAGTTAGTGTTGGGTCGAGGGGTTTGAGTCAAAGTGGCTGGATGGGAGAAAAGTAGCACAGCGCTAAAGCAGAGGCTAAACAGGAGAAGGGGGAGGAAATAGCGATTGAGAATATGAAACCCAGGCATACGGTTAAGAAGACTGCTCCTTTAATTTGAGCATTGTACCGTGTCGAGGAACTTCAGAGCATCCGAGAAGCCGAAACCCTTAGTATTTCGTAGGGTGGGTTAGGCGGTTCTACCTTTTCCCCAGAAACCCTTTAATTAAATATCCGCCGTAACCCACCAATAATCAACCGGAAATTGTCGCCAACATCATCTCATCAGTGATATTCTGTTTAAGTCGCCGAAACCCTCGGTATCCCGTCGGGTAGGCATTGCCCACCAACCTTAAATCAGTCCGCCCCGCCGTTTGTCTTTAAAATAGGAATAAACGAGTCTTCAATATACCCGATGGCTGTTGTCATTCCCGATGAAGTTCTGAACATCGCCCAACTCTCCGATGTAGAGATGTTACAAGAAATTGCCATTCTGCTGTTTCAGCAGGAACGCTTGACATTGGCGCAAGCCAGTCGATTGGCTTCTTTACCCCGTTTGCATTTTCAAAAGC
>CAZNNK010000845.1:0-3387 GCA_964574085.1 uncultured Coleofasciculus sp. | reverse complement strand
GGGTGTTCCAGGGAGAGATATTATCTTGAAAGATAATTGGGGGACAGCTAGGGAGTTGATAGAAGCCGCTTTGATACCATTCAGCTTCGGTAATTAAGGGAAGGCAAAGTAACGCCCGTCCGGTGACTTTACGGCGCAATATCGGTTCGCGATCGCAATACCCCAATAGGGAGAATAATTGATTTTCAGCCTGTTGGTAAGGGTTACTGCTGGTGGTGTAATAGTTTTGGAATTCCCAGCGATGACCCGTAATCGCCAGAATTTGGTCAATCGTGACGGATTTAATCTCAATCACGATTAAACCCAGTTGGGCGTCTACAATCAGAATATCTGGTTCCTTGCGAGACTTACCCACCTTGGAAAATATGGGATAACGCCAATACCCGATACAGGTGCGATCGCGAAATGCTTTCTGAACAGCATCCCAAGTTTTTTGTTCACCGTCTTCACCTCCTTTACCCAGTGGTTCTGTGGTAATAAAATTATTCGTCATTCGTCATTTATCATACTCACTGTCGCGAGAAGCAAGTTACGTCAGGAACATTGCACATTTTGTAATTTCATTGATAAATAACCTTCTTCTGCCTGATTACGTTTATGTGATGTGAAGTCTTTTTGTTTAAAATTAGGACCTCTCAAATTGGGATCATGAACTACTCCTACTGGAATTGTCTCTTTACTACTGATAATATCTTGGGCAACCTCCGTGAGTAAATTAAATCCAGTCATATAAATATATCCTTTCAATTCCCATATCGAATCAAAAAGAAATGGATCAATCACTCTTTTGGCTCTAATGATTGAACCTGTATCCACCCCTGCATCAACATAGTGTACTGTTGCTCCTACCGATTGCCTGAATGTTTGAATATCTTTGGTAGCCGCAATATTTTCGATAGAGTAAACTCCTCTTGCATAAGGTAAAATAGCAGAATGTGCATTAATAATTTTTGACTTACTAATTTCTATCCACCAAGGTTTTAAAATTTGACCAAGACCTATAAAAAAATAGGGGCTAGTATCACTTTTACTTTTACAAGCTGCTGTTAACCATTGCTTTGTATATTCTCCATTAACATCAGCTAAAAAAACTGTTTTATAACTCGTGGTTGAGTATTTTGGAATCCCAAATAAACGAATCATTGCCTTTTCTGTCTCGTCAAAACCAGGATATAACTTTTGTAAGTTTTTCTTCATATCATCATTCAACTGTTTGCGACCAGCATATTCTCTATGAAACGCTTGCCTCTCTCGGTGAATCATCTCTGAACCTGGTTTTTCTATTGCTACTATTCCATTAAAATTTGACCATTTTCCAAAACTTTCAATCCAGGTTTCTACTAAGTAGCAATAAGTGAACCACGATGATTCAATAACGAGATAAAATTCTTTCGACACCATAAAACTTGAAATCGACTTATTTTTGAATTTAGCTAATATTTTACGAAAAGACGCTTGCTTTTATTTACCAACTATTGTTATCCTGTTGTTCTCACTAAAGCTAAGTCTACGTTCTGGCTATGAGGTATTCTATTACGTCGATATTTCTTTTCTTAATGCCAGTTATTTTTTCGCTCAATATCTAGCTTTTTTTTGATATGTTCGGATAGCCTATAATTAATCAGACTATCTATAGGTAATTCTGCTGCTCCCTGAATCATTCCCAAACACTTTTCACTTCCGCAATAACACTCAAAGCCTCTGTCCATAGACCATTCTGTAGATGGATAGAAAAACGTCAGCTCTTCGCCCATCTCAATTTTACGTAGAGCAAGAACAGTCATATTGACTGTATCGAAGTAGACATTGGGATCGCAACTATGATTGATGTTTTGCAAAAACTCAGGCTCTAGCAGAATGTGCCTATCCTGATCTATTTGTACTGATAAATAGTTAGATTTAATTAATATATCTCTAGCTCCAAAACTAGACAAAACTTGTCCGGGAGAAAAACCAAGAATTGCATGGAGTGATTTATTCCTGGTTCTTGCACACTCCCAGACCTCAGCAAATGAGGCTACCTTATTTTTTTTATGAGTTGTCTTCAATTTTTCCATAGTAATTATAGTGGTTTCATTTGAACACTCTTCATTTACCACCCCAATTCTACGTTAGACTGCAACTCGGTATTAGAGGCAATCTTACCAGCACGCGATCACTATAGCAAGAAAATGCGTAAGTCCTAGGACAGAGACTAAAGCTACACCTATTGATTGAGGAAACACTATCTGATAAATGATAAGGTTTACTTATAAATTAGGGTTGACAGACTGATTCATCTCTAGCGTGTAGAAGGAGAGAACAATGGCTTTACATCAACACAAACGGGCGATCGGCATCTTTACCAGCCGAGACGCGGTGACACAAGCACTGCAAGAACTCAACCTGGCTAATTTTCCCCTGGATCAGGTTACCGTGATTGCCAGAGAATTAGAAGAGGAGTCGCTTCACGATGCGGATAGGAAGACTCCCAGGGGTAATCAAACGGGTAAACAGGCGGCGAATGGCGCTGTTGTCGGTGGTGTTATTGGATTGGTAACAGGCGTACTCGTCGGTGTGGGTGCAGTGGCGATTCCTCTGATTGGTCCAATCATGTTAGCCGACGCTTTGGGGACGGCTGTCGCCACAACCTTAGCCGGGACAGGAATTGGTGCGGTTGGTGGTGGACTTTTGGGCGCACTGATTGGATTAGGGATTCCCAAAAAACAGGCTAAAGCGTATCAGGAACGATTTTTACGGGGTGATTTTTTGGTCATTGTCGAAGGTACGGATGAGCAAATTCGTCAGGCGATTGCCCTACTTAAAGATGGTGGAATTGAAGAATTGGGAATTTACAATGCGCCAGAGATGGATGGAATAAATACCGATTTCCCCGTTGCGGCTGTTGATGAGCCTCATGCTCAGATGTCTAGATCAACGGTTTATCGAGAACCGGAACGGAATTGAGATGGATTGATATATAGCAAAAGGCAGAAGGCAGAAGGCAGAAGGGTTCTTACGAGTATAGGCTCACAAGAGCTATTCAAAAAAGTTCTAACTTTAGGGCGAAAGCTATACATCTTTGCTGAATTATTTATTGTCAATGAGGAAAGGGAAAATGAATAAGTTTACACTCTTATGCTTAACAGGTGTTTTAGGGTTAGGGGTTTCCGCCTGTGGTGATGTGGCGAGAACCAGTACTAGCGCTCCTAATTCGATTAATGAGGTTGGTTATCCTCCAGACTTAGACACCGTATTAGGAAATGAAAGCGATGCAACGAACCCCATCCGCCGAGCGCAAGCCAATTCTGATATTCGGGCGCGGGAGCAACGATACAATGTGTTTAGGGAGGGAGAGGAACGCTCTAATCGCAATGTCCAAAGTGAAGTGCGGAGTAAGTTAGAGGT
>CAZNNK010000844.1:0-3390 GCA_964574085.1 uncultured Coleofasciculus sp. | reverse complement strand
TTGAACAGCTTCCCAATTATATTCGGCTGAAAGCGAATGTGGGGAGTAAAGATAATCTGAAATTTTTTACGGTTTTGGACGGGTTAAATTATCAACTGGGGAAGTTTGATATTATTGCCCAAGGGGATGATAATTCGGAATGTTACTGGCGGATTGAGAAGCCGAAACTTCAGGATCAAGCAACTGTTAAATTTGGGATTATTTTTAAAGTGCCTAAAGGTTGGGACTCAATTGAGTTAACTGGGCAGGTTTGGATTGAACCGGAGATGAATTGGCTGCATGGGGAGTTAAGTCATGTAATCAAAGCCCTTCCTGGTCATTTAAAAGATGTATTTGGCAGTAAGGCGAGGGCGGCTAAACAGTTTGCGGTGGGTCAAAAAGAAGCCTGGATTGGTGAGAATAAGATAATACTGCCTCATGGATAAAATTGAGTCAATTTATCAGATTTGTGTCCCGAATGAAACGTCGGTTCGGGTGACATTATGGAGTCCAGCGTTTGAGGTTTTGAATGAAGCGACGGGCAGGTTGCGGCTGGATAGGCTAAATCAGCGCGTTCAAGATTGTCTGGCTGATTCTTCTCGGTTAACGGGGGAGTCAATTAGAATAGTCGGTGAGGCGTTATTTGAGGCGTTATTTGATACTCAACTCCGGGAGGATTTATGGCAAACCTATCGAGAGATTGTTCTTTACAAGCAGCAACGGTTACAGATTAGTCTGGAGATTAATGAAACGGCAATGCCAGAATTAATGGCGTATCCCTGGGAGTTGTTGCGTTTTCCCCAACGGTATCAACGGGGAGAGATTCTATTGGCGACTGATCCAAATTTGAGTTTGGTTCGGAGTCGGTATAACGTGAATAGAGAGGAGAAGCCAGCGATTCAGATAGGGGCAAATGAATCTCTAAAAATCGCTTTAGTTGTGGCTAGACCGACTGCCGATTCTAATTTAAGTCAGGTTGACTATCAGGAGGTTCAAGGTTATTTAACCGGGCTGGCTAATCAACAGGATAAGATTCAAGTTTTACCCGCGATTAATCCGGCGACATCGCGAAAAGTTGCTGAACAATTAAGCAACGGCAAACCGGATATCTTTCACTTTATTGGTCATGGTCAATTAATTTCAGAAAATAGCAAGGATGTTGGGCAAGTAGCATTGGTGCGAGATTCGGGGGAACCGGATTGGAAAACGGCTGATTTTTTTAGTCGATTATTTACTCAGCATCGTCCTAAAATTGTTATCTTACAAGCCTGTGAGACGGGAAAACAATCAGAGACAGATGGGTTTAGTAGCGTGGCGTCTCGTCTGATGCTGCAAGGGATTCCTGTGGTTATCGCGATGCAGTATCAAGTGTCTAATCAGACGGTTAGTAGTTTTGTCAAGGATTTTTATGGGGAAATTGTCAAGGGGAAGTCTGTGAATGCTGCTGTACAGCAGGCGCGGTTTAATATTGCTCTGGATAATGGTTATGAACAGCTAGATTTTGCGATTCCGGTGATTTATATGAATGCGGTTGATGGGTGTTTATGGGGAAACGAGGGGTTAGGAGAAGGTGAGCAAAAGAGTGCAGTGTTAGTTAAGTTGAGCGATGAATTGAGGAAGAGGTTGCGGGATGAAGTTGAAACGATGTTGAGTGAAGATCAGGTGAAAAGTATTTTCCTGGAAAATGAAGGGACGTTTGGCAGGAATTTTTATAATCAGATTCCTGGCGGTGATTATCATACGCGAGTGATTCGCTTAATCCGAGAGTTGGAAAATCGAGGTTGTCTTTCATTGTTTATTGATGTTGTTAGAGAGGATTATCCGAATTTTGCCCAGGATGTTCTCGGTTAAATTGGGCGTAGGTATTTGGTGACAGGTATTTGGTGACAGGTATTTGGTGACAGGTATTTGGTGACAGGTATTTGGGCGCACGTCGGTGCGCCCCTACAATGTAACGACGGTAGGGTGCGTTAGCGCTGCGTAACGCACCTTTGTTAATATATGAGGTAATGCTGCTTAGAGTTGTAAGTTGGGTTTCGACTTCGCTCAACCCAACGACTAAAATATGGGGTAGCGCTGCCTAGTTTCAATTGAGAATGATGTTGATATCTTGAACATGAGTCTAACTGATCAGCAAAAGCAAAAACTTCGCCAGGATATTGAAGATGTACTCAGTGAAGATAAGTTAAAAAATATTTTCCTGGAAAATGAAGGGACGTTTGGCAAGAATTTTTACAATCAACTTCCAGGTGATGACTACCGAACTAGGCTGATTTACGCCATTAAAGAATTAGATAACAGAGGACTTTTTCAAGATTTTGTTAGACAAGTTGGTCAAGAGTATCCAATAGTTAAAGCGAGTTTCACTATTTATGAGCAACTATCAGCCCTCATTTTTATTCTTCAAGATGTAACTAGCGGTAAACAGGTTGAGCATTTTTTTGACTTCCATAATATTGAAGAGTTAGAGGAGGATTTGTTGCGGGGAATTGAGCGCGATCGCCTATTGTTCAATTGTCTTAATAATCCAGAAGATATGGGGTTATCGACTACCTGTCCTAGCTTAACCGATTTTGTCGAATCCTCTGTGATTAATCTGTTAACTCGCCCAGATATTCCGCCTGATCTAAACGATAGGTTAAAACGGTGGATTCAGCATAACTATCCTACCCTTAATTGTCCCACTGAACAGCCATCCAATTCTATTCTCCACAGCTATCTTTTAATTTTGGTTTATCCGCTGCTGGGTAAAACCCGAACCAAGAAGAAAACCTTTAACATCCAAGCTGAGTTTATTGAGGATTTCCCTAACACCCAAAATCAACCGATTGATTTAAATCCAGAGGACATGAAAACTGAGGGATACTTCGAGAAAGAGATTCCTGATGTGATTTATAAGTTTATTCAACAAGTTAAAGACAACTACTTACACGCAAAAGTTTTACAGAATCAGCCATACAATTTGAAGATTGAATTATTTCTGCCCACCGAACTACTCAGTAAGCGATTTGAATTCAAGCCTCCTCAAGTTTGGAAGAAAGATGATATCGCCCTCTGTGAGAAATATTCGGTGATGTTACGCTCGTTAAATCGATTGTTAAAACCCGATTGGCAGAATGCTTGTCTGATTAAATGGCAAAAAATGACACAACTCAAACCCAAGGATATCTGTGATTTTGCTCAGGATCGAAACTTGTCCAGTTTATTATCCAGTGCTTTAAGAAAGAAACAATTGGCATTAGAACTGGAACGATTTATCATTGTTAAACTGTGTTGTGACTTACCTCCTCGTAAAACTCAGGTATTTTTTGAGCTTTTATTAGCAAAGGGAATTCCGTTGTGTTTCTGGTTGAAAAATCAAGACCTTTGTCAGCCTGCTATAGACAGCTTGAATACATTAACCACAGCAGA